>CAZHDL010000001.1:0-3817 GCA_964531045.1 uncultured Bdellovibrionales bacterium
CTGTTGGTGCTGCTCGCTGTACTGACGGCTGCAGCGCTCGTACCGGCTATTAGTCGGTTGCAGCGCTTTGGTTTGTCTCGAACAGCCGCGGTGATCATCTCCTACTCACTCCTCTTTTTTGCGGGAGTGATACTCCTCGCGGTTTTTCTCCCGCTCTTCTATTCCGAAATCAAACAGTTTCTCGAGAATTGGCCTGTCTATGCCAAGCGGCTCGATAGCTTTATCTCGGGTATAGAGACGTATACACAGAGTATCGGTATTGACTGGAGCAAGGACGAATTCTCTCGGAGTATCGAAGGAAATATTTCCCAGTGGTTTACCCAGATTTTTTCCACCACGGTCAATCTGTTTCAAAACTTTATTCACTTCATCGGCTATTTTTTCTTGGCGCTCTACCTGTCTTTGGAAGAACAAGGAATTGAAAAATTCTTTCTCCTTATGACGCCCAAGGAGTACCATGCCCAGGCGCTCTCGCTCGCCAGTCGCATGCAGGGCAAAGTCAGCCAGTGGCTTTTTGGACAGATGCTCCTCATGCTCATCGCCTTTGCTATTTATTATATCGGTCTCACACTCCTTGGCGTACCGTATGCGCTTGCTATCGCGTTCTTTGGGGGCTTCATGGAGATACTGCCGTATGTGGGGCCGGTTTTGGCTGCTATCCCGGCTATTGTCATCGGACTCCTGTCGTCCCCGGTACTCGGCGCCTCAGCTCTTGCGTTTTATATCGTCGCCCATCAAATTGAAGCACATATTGTCGCGCCGCAGGTGATGAAACATTCCGCGGGACTGAACCCGGTAGCGCTGATTATCGCCATCTTGGTGGGACTTGAAGTAGGGGGACCACTGGGGATTATTTTGGCCGTGCCCGTTACTATGGTACTCTCTGTCTTTGTGGAAGATTTATTACTGAAGAAAAGTAACCAAGTATAGATTATGGAACCCGGTCTTCTTTACATCGTTGCGACACCGATCGGCAATTTGGGGGATACGACACTCCGCGCTCTCGAAACACTGAAGAGTGTCGATACCGTGCTGTCGGAAGATACTCGCGTGACAGGGAATCTCCTGCACCATTTCGAGATTAAAAAGCCGCTCGTGTCGTTTCATGAACATACCGATGCGGACAAGGCAGACAAGCTGATCGCTCGGATACAGGGAGGGGAGAATATGGCCTTAGTCACGGATGCCGGGACACCGGGCATCTCTGATCCCGGCAATGTCTTGGTAGCGAGAGCCGTGGAGGCGGGCATCCGGGTGGTGCCGATTCCTGGTGCCAGCGCGCTCGGTGCTATCGTGTCCGTGGCCGGTATCGACATGCGTGAGTTTAGCTTTGTAGGATTCCCACCACACAAGAAAGGGCGCGAGACGTTTTTTAAGAAAGTGATGGCGAGTGAAGTTCCTGTCATTTACTATGAGTCACCCCATCGGGTTATTAAGAATCTGGAGCTCCTCGCAGAACTGGCGCCCAACAAAAAACTCGTCCTGGGACGAGAGCTGACCAAAATATTTGAAGAAGTCGTCCGAGGGAGCGTCAGCGAAGTAAAAACATATTTGGAAGGGAAGACTGGAAAAATGAAAGGGGAGTTTACGATTGTAGTATACTAAGAAAGGAGTACAGGAAACTTTTCGACGATGCTCAGGGTAAAGAAACGTTCTTAAAAATGTTGTGAGCCCGACACGCAGTGCGCATTGGGCTCGGGGTTCATCGGTGCCTCAAGGAGAGGCAGTGGAGTGGGTACTTCTCGCAACCGTTGGTCAGATGGCCGAAGACATTGATCAGTGTCATGGTGGTGCCCATCACCACCGCAACCACCAAGGTTGCCGCTATGGTTGCTGCGATGACTCTCATGGCGTCGGCCAATACCACCAGGGCTGGGAAAACATGTTTTCCCAGAACCACGTGGCGACCTCCTGGTCGAAGGTGATGGTCGCCATTGCGGCGAATAACACCATGAGCACTGCGATGAGCACGTAGCTCACCGCTATGACGAGAGATGATTCCGCCAGCTGGTTGGCCAGCGCGGTGAGCTGGCTCCATCCGCGGATCAGCGCGGTGCCGATGGTCTTGTCGGCCTCGACCCAGAAGTTGGGACTGGCGAGCCAGGACATCAGGGAGATGATCCAGCTCGCGACGAGCACGAGGCCCATCAAGAACGAAAAGAGGGTCCACTCGACCCCAGACAAGTCTTCTTGTAGGTCACCGTTCGACATGGCATTACTCCGGTTGGTTGTAGGGAACTGAAACAGGGCTCGTAGGCACTGTTCTATGCATTATACATCATAAATTCGATATTGTCAACCCCGCAAAGAAAGCGGACTTTCCGCGGGGCAAGCAAGTGCAGATAATAAGTCATCAAAAGTACGAGATATGTCCACTAAAAAGCCATTTTATATCACGACTGCTATCGACTACGTCAATGCCGCGCCGCATGTGGGGCATGCTGTGGAGAAAGTGTTGACTGACGCGGTGGCGCGCTATCATCGTTTGCAGGGGGAAGAGACCTACTTTCTGACCGGCTCGGATGAAAACAGTCTGAAGAATGTTCAGGCGGCAGAAAAGGCGGGTCGTCCGACGGCAGAGTTTGTTGCTGAGAATGCGGAAAGCTTCAAGGCACTCGCTGGATCACTGGATTTGTCGTTTGATCAGTTTATTCGGACAACGGAAGAGCGGCATTTTTCCGGCGCACAAAAGATGTGGGCTGCTTTCAAAAAAGAAGACCTGTACAAAAAAACCTATCGAGGCCTGTACTGTGTCGGGTGCGAGGAGTTTAAAAATGAAAAGGATTTGGTAGAGGGGAAGTGTCCCGATCATCAGAAGGAGCCGGAACTTGTCGAAGAAGAAAACTGGTTTTTCAAGCTCTCCAATTATCAGGAAAAACTGCTGCGCCTGATAGAGAGTGGTGACCTAGCCATCTATCCTGACTATCGTAAGAACGAAGTGTTGTCGTTTATCAAGATGGGCCTGGAGGATTTTTCGATTTCACGTTCGGTGGAGCGAGCCAGGAATTGGGGAGTGCCGGTACCGGGAGATGAGGGGCAAATTATGTACGTGTGGGTGGATGCACTCTCAAACTATATTACCGCTCTTGATTATGCAACTGAGGGCGAGTTGTATCAGCAGTTTTGGGATAACGAAGCAGAGCGCGTGCACGTCATCGGCAAGGGTATTTTGCGTTTCCATGCGATCTACTGGCCAGCCATGTTGCTTTCGGCCGATCTGCCGCTCCCGACCACAATCTATGCCCATGAATATCTGACTATCAACGGGCAGAAGATGTCTAAGACACTGGGGAATGTCATTTATCCGGATGAGCTCGTGACGAAGTTTGGCATCGATGGAACGCGCTACCTGCTTCTTACGGCTTTGCCATATTCCAAGGATGGTGATTTGTCGTGGGAGAAGATGACCGAGAAGTATAATGCTGATTTGGCTAATGGGTTGGGAAATTTGGTCTCACGGAGTGAAAAATTGGAGGAAGAAGAGCGTGAGATAGCCGTGTCAGAGGCAGGGGTCCTCGGGGCACTCCAGCCGTTTTTTACCAAGTTTGATTTGAGTGGTGCGCTGGTCCATATTTGGACCGGTGTGCAGACGCTCAATGAATACCTGGGTAAAGAAGAACCCTGGAAGATGGAGGCGGGATCAGAAAAATTTGTGGAGACGATGAAATATGCTCGGCATCAGTTGGCATTGATTGCGGCGGAAATTGAGCCCTGTATGCCGGGTACTTCGGAGCAAATCATGACCGCACTGCGAACAGGGAAAGTAGAACCGCTCTTTCAGCGAATTAAGTAAGAAAAAAGCGACCGAGGTTCCAGT
>CAZHDL010000001.1:3827-33780 GCA_964531045.1 uncultured Bdellovibrionales bacterium
ATGAGGAAGGCGAAGACCAGAAACGCCTGGAGCCAATCTCGATGATGGGTACGCATGTGTCTCTCCCATGAGTAGGTGCCTCTACCATAGCAAGTGAATGAGAAAATATCAAACTATGTACGATATCCATACCCATCTGTACTGGGGATCCTACGACGCCGATCGAGACGCCGTGATTGAGCGTGCTCATACTGCCGGTATCGACAAGTTGTTTGTCATCGGTTGTACGATAGAAGAAAGTCGACAGTGTGTAGCGCTTGCGGAACGGTACCCGGAGATCTCTGCGAGTGTTGGCATTCATCCGCAGGAATTTTTTGATGAATCCGGAATCTTGAATCTTGAATCTTGGATTGAGGAATTACGAGCGTTGGCCAAACATGAAAAAGTCGTTGCTATTGGAGAGTGTGGACTCGAGTACTACTCTCATGATCCCAAGCAGTTGGTTACGGATGAACAAAAACAGTGGCAGAAGAAAGCTTTTTTGGCACAGATAGAATTGGCACAAGAATTACAGCTTCCTCTGATCGTGCACTGTCGCCCCTCTCTCGGAACTGAGGACACGTACCACGATCTCTTTGCCATCCTACCAGCTACCAGCTACCAGCTACCAGTAGTCCTCCATTGTTACATGGGCGATACCGAGGTGACCAAGAAATTTCTGTCGCTTCCCAATGTCTATTTTTCATTTACTGGCAATATCACCTATCCCGTCAAAAAAACCGTCGTGGGAACGAAAGATGATCTGACCGAAACGGTGAAGCTGATACCGCTTGGACGCGTGTTTGCGGAGACCGACTGTCCGTTTCTCTCGCCGCAGACGCATCGGGGAGAGCGCAATGAACCGGCCTATGCGAGAGAAGTGGCGGAAAAGATAGCCTCGCTCAAAGGGGTAGAGGGAGTGCTTGTTGATCAGACAGTGATGGAAAATACTCGGAGGGTTTTTCCGCGTTCCGTTTAGGAGTATACTATGGGAGGATAATCAGTAGTGAAGGACTATGAGCAGTCGCTTTGAAGGAGGTATCAACCAAGGAACACCTCATCGTCGTGAGGGGCATGCATCCACTCCACCGATGAGAAATTTTGATTATGAGAGCGCTGTTCAGCGTGCCAGGGATATCATGGCGACGCGAGAGAATATCGCACGTTTGGATAAGGAAATACGGGTGCTCGAAGATAGCTTGCATGTTGCTGGGGATACTCATGATCATGAAGAACTTGTGCGCCTCCAGGGAGAAAAAGCATCTGCTGAAGCCCAATTGGCAGCCCTTATCCACCCGCCACAATCACCACAGAAGCACTGACCTGTGTTATACTAGGTGTGATTTTTGTTTGTCGTTAGGGGAGTGGTAAGTAATTCATTTCACATATCATTATGAGTCCGTTTGAACAAGTATCGACAGAGGGGTCTAAAAAAGCAATGCCCCTTAAGAAAACCAGCGTTGAATCAGGCGGGAATCCCGATGCTATTATGGCTGAGTTATCACGAAAAAGTTGGAATGATCGTAACGCTGAAGCGCTTGCTAAGTCATTACCAAACGAAGGGCGCCCACCAAAAGGCGTAGGAGTATATGCGTGGTCGAGCGGGGAAATTGAAAATGTGGTTGATCCGGATTTCGCACTTTTATCAAGCGAGGAGCAGATGAGGCAGTTTGAAGCGGCACAAATGGAGAAAGGAAGGGTGGATGATGTTGATTTAAAGCCCATAGCCAGAGCCGAAACCATATTAGAGCTTGATTCGGAAGAGATTGCCTCGGCGAGAGAGTCCGTGCGGGCGCTGGAAGCGGATTTAAAGAAGGCGCATCAAGATGCGGAGGCTTCATTTAAAAAAATACAAGATTTACAGTCGCGTCATACGACTGCCGTAGCAAGGAATAGTCCAGATCTAGCGTCACTTGATAGTGAGCTTTCTGCTGAAGTGGAAGCGTATACAGTTTTAGAAGAATCGATTTTGAGAAATGAACAGGCTATAGCTGCTGCGAGAAAAGACTTTAAAGAAACCTTCGGTGTTCCATATGGGAACGATAGCCCGTCCCAGAGATTGGATTCCTAGAATTTTATTGGTTTGACCTTTCGGGATTTCACTGATACAATTGAGGCGCTTTAGCACCTATCTCTACATTTCCGTATTCTACTGCAAATCTGCTCTTTCGGCTGCAAATCGTTTAGGTATCGTCACGTTACTCTCCGAGTAGCCTTCCTCGTCCTGTACGATTTTCGCTCGAAATATCAGCTTTTCGTGACGAAAGAGAAATGAGAAATAGGCGCCCTGCGCCTTTTTTGTTACAAAAAATGGAAATTTCAATTGCAGCCGAAAAACTATTCAGTCTGGGATTCTTACCCGTGACAAACGCCCTGCTCATCGGGGTGATAGTGAGTGCACTCCTCATCTTTTTTGTGACGCGCGTGACCAAGCATTTGGCGTTGGTACCACGTGGTATGCAGAACGTTCTTGAAATCGTCTTTGAGGCTTTGCTCGAGTTGGTGGAGAGTGTCACACAGGATAAGAAGCAGGCACGTCAGTTTTTTCCTCTTATTGCCACGATTTTTCTGTTTGTGCTTTTTTCAAACTGGGCGGGACTGTTGCCAGGACTTGGAACAGTGGGGCTGGTACATGAGGGAGCGGAGGGACACGCCACCATCATCCCGTTTCTCCGGAGTACGTCGGCTGACCTGAATTTCACCTTGGCCTTGTCACTCATCACCGCGACTTCCGCCGCCAGTTCCCAGAGCGACTTCACCTTGGCCTTGTCACTCATCACGGTGATTTCGGTACAATTTGCCGGCATTGCCGCTCTGGGCATCGTAAAGTATGGGAAAAAGTTTTTGATCAGTCCTTTCCATAAGCCCTACGGTATCGGTACGCTCGTCGGGGTACTCGAGCTCGTTTCGGAAGTGGGCAAGATAATCTCGTTCACCTTCCGTCTCTTTGGTAATGTCTTTGCCGGCGAGGTACTCCTCACGGTTATGCTGCACCTGGTGCCGTATTTCCTGCCACTACCGTTCATGTTTTTGGAAGTCTTCGTCGGGTTTATTCAGGCTGTGGTGTTTGCTATGCTGACGCTCGTGTTTCTCAAGATGGCAACACTTGAGCCAGAACACTAACCACGAAGTGGTTACCCTGAGTTTATCGAAGGGTAGGTCCTTCAACTCCGCTCAGGATGTCGCTTCGCTCCAGTTGGACAAAAATGAAAAATCGCTCTATAATAGGTCAGCTTCATACATTCTGAAGAAGGTGAAATAAGTAATATATAACGTTAAACGTATGGAAGTCGAATCAGCAAAGCTTATCGGTGCCGCTATCGCCATGGGTCTTGGATCTCTTGGCCCTGGTATCGGTCTTGGTATTCTCGCTTCAAAGGCGCTCGAGGCCATTGGACGCAATCCAGAGGCTCAGGGGAAAATTCAGACGACGATGATTCTCGCTATCGCCGTGACGGAAGCTGTGGCTATCTATGCCTTGGTTATCGCTCTTATGATTTTGTTCGCGTAAAAAACAACGAACAAGGAACAGCAAAACGAATAGTTTTTTGTTCGTTGCTTACTGCTAATAGTTGTCTGCCGATTGTCTATGGAAGTCTTAGCAAAACTGGGTGTTGATGGGAAACTTCTTTTGGCGCAGGCCATAAACTTCGCGGTGCTCTTTTGGGTACTGCGTCGTTTTGCGTATCAGCCGATGCTTGATTTTCTTGAGAAGCGTACGGAGCGGATAGAAAAAGGTCTGCAGGATGCCGAGGCAGCAACGGCGAAATTGGGTGAGATGGAGGCCAAAGAAAAAGCCCTGTTGTCTGAAGCTCGAACGGAAGCCAAAAATATCATTGTTGCAGCAGAAGTTGCCGCCAAAAAGCGTGATGCTGAGCATATGCTTCTGACCGAAGCGAGAGTGCAGAAGCTTCTCGAAGAGGCACAAGCGAAGATAGCAGAAGAAAAAGACCGGGCTCTGACCGAAGCCAAGAGTGAGATTGGGGAGCTTGTGGTCTTGTCGGTAGAAAAGATTCTTCGGGAAAAAATTGATGTAGTAAAGGATAAAGAATTACTCGAGAAGCTGAGGTAATTCTCCCTTAGAAACTTTTGACTTTCTGACCATTGTTGTATGCGTCCAACCGTTTCACAATATGCCGAGGCGCTCGAGCTTCTTTCTCAGGAAGGGATGAGTACTCCTCACGTAATCAGAAATTTCTTGGGATTTTTGAAACGGCGCGGAGAGCTTACCAAGGCGAGTTCTGTAGTGGAACAGATGGAGAAAAATACCTTGGAGCAATCCGGAATTCTTCGGGTAGTGGTGACTACGGCGCATGAGGCCGGGGCTGATATGCGAGCACTTCTTCTTGGTCAGGCGGAGAAGATTTTTTCAGGCAAGTCGGTGGAACTTCAGTATGAAGTGAATCCGGCTCTTATTGGCGGGGCACGGTTTCGTGCTGATGAGACGCTCTATGATGCTACGGTTTCAGCTGAGCTCCGTGCACTTAAGAAAGTGATAATTCATACATAATCCGAATACTACCCTATGTCCAACCCACTGATTCAAGAATTGAAGAAGCATATCGCTGAGTTTCATCATGAGCCTAAGGCCGAGGCGGTAGGCACGGTACTTGAAATTGGTGACGGGGTAGCCCGTGTGGCTGGTCTCTCGGAGGTGATGGCTGGAGAAATGGTAGAGTTTGAAAACGGTGCGGTCGGTGTGGCCTTGAACCTGGAAGAGGGGGAGGCTGGAGTTATGCTCCTTGATGAAACCGGAACACTTGGTGAGGGAGCAACAGCCAAAAGTACCGGCAAGATTTTGTCAGTGCCCGTGGGAGAAGCCGTGATTGGCCGTGTTTTGTCGCCACTTGGTCTCCCGATTGATGGCAAGGGTGAAGTAATCGCTAAGGCCTACTATCCAGTGGAAAAAATTGCTCCTGGTGTTATTACTCGCCAGAGTGTCAATCAGCCGCTGCAGACCGGTATCAAAGCCATTGATGCGCTTATTCCGATTGGGCGCGGTCAGCGCGAGCTCATCATCGGTGATCGCCAGACAGGGAAGACCGCTATCGCAGTCGATACGATTATCAATCAGAAAGGTCAGGGAGTGATCTGTATCTATGTGGCCATTGGCCAGAAGGAATCCAAGATTGCCCGTATCGTCGCTGAGCTCACGAAGAGTGGTGCTATGGACTACACGACGGTGGTGGTGGCTGGTGCTTCTGATCCTTCCGCACTGTCATTTATCGCTCCCTACGCCGGGTGCGCTCTCGGCGAATACTTCATGGATCAAGGCAAAGACGTATTGGTTATTTATGATGATTTGTCCAAACATGCGGTTGCCTATCGACAGATTTCGCTCATCCTTCGTCGGCCACCAGGACGGGAGGCCTACCCGGGTGATGTGTTTTATGTTCACTCGAGACTCTTGGAACGCAGTGCCAAGTTGAATGCTGAAAATGGCGGCGGATCACTCACGGCGCTTCCTATCATTGAGACGCAGGCGGGTGATGTGTCTGCTTATATCCCGACCAACGTCATTTCCATCACGGACGGACAAATTTATCTGGAATCAGATTTGTTTTACAAAGGTATCCGTCCGGCACTGAACGTCGGTTTGTCGGTATCGCGTGTCGGATCGGCTGCTCAGATCAAGGCGATGAAACAGGTGTCGGGCACGCTGCGACTTGACTTGGCACAGTTTCGTGAGTTGGAAGCGTTTTCTCAGTTCGGATCTGATCTCGATGAAAAGACGCGAACCTTGATTGAGCGCGGACGACGTGCGGTAGAAATGCTCAAGCAGCCACAGTATGCTCCATTGCCGGTAGAAAAAGAAGTGGCCGTGCTCTATGCGCTTACTCGTGGGCATGTCGATGATATCGCGGTGGAGGAAATAGCTCGTTTTGAGCGGGAATTTTTGAGTTATCTTGAGAACGAGGGGAAGGGAGTCGGTGAAGCGATTTTGAAAGAACGAGCGCTTACTCCAGAAGTGGAAGAGTTATTGAAAAAGCATATCGCGACATTCAAGCAGGCATTTGTGTAAATTTCTAATTTTCAATTTCTAATTTCTAAACAATTTCCAATGTCACAATTTCAAAATTAAGAAATTAAAGCATTGTTTGAAAATTGAGAATTAAAAATTGAAAATTCATTTGTTATGGCTTCAGCACGAGACATTAGACGGCGCATCAAGGGAGTGAAAGGCACGGGTAAGATTACTCGGGCCATGGAGATGATTTCGGCTGTCAAAATGCGGAAGGCTGTACAGCGTGTGCTTGCTATTCGTCCCTATGCCGAGAATGCCATCAGGCTTTTGGAACAACTGAAAAGAGCAGTAGGAGACGAAGAGCAGCATGTTCTCTTGACGAATCGCCCGGTCAAGCGGGAGTTGTACGTTGTCATCACGAGCAATCGCGGATTGTGTGGAGCCTTCAATGCTCAGATCGTGAAGCGTTTGCGTCAGACGTTGAAAGATGATGCCGAGAGAGAACGGGTTTTTGTCACTGTCGGAAAAAAAGGAGAGAATGCCGTGCGGCGGATGCTTGCTACTCCCGGGAAGTGGGGAGGCATCATCGCTTCTTTTCCTGATGTGCTCACGACGCCGACTGCGGAAGGTATGCGAGCGCTTGCCAAGTTGATTATCGAAGAATTTGAAACGGGTCGAGTGGATCGGGTGGTTATGGTGTATACCGACTATGTATCGATGCTCTCTCAGGAAGTGAAAGTGCGAGCACTCTTGCCGGTCGCTCTCAAGGATACCAGGAAGGCTATGCACGAGATGAGTGGGCACCCTTCGACAGGTTCGGGGTCTTTTGCGGTGAAAGAGTATGTGATCGAACCGACGCCCAAGAAAGTGTTGTGGCAGATGATTCCTCGTTTGCTTGAGATGGAGCTCTACCATGCCGTCCTCGAAAGTAACGCCTCACAGGAGTCCGCCCGGATGATGGCCATGCGCAATGCTACCGATGCGGCCAAAGATATGGTGTCGGACTTGACCTTGGCCTACAATCAGTTGCGCCAGGGCAAGATTACCCAGGAGATTGCTGAATTGTCAGCGGGCATGGCAGCAGTGCAAAAGTAGAATGTGGAATTTAGAATCTGGAATATTGGAAAAACCAAAATTTTAGATTCTAAATTCTACACTCGAATTTAGAAAGTTGTTTGGAAAAAAAAGAGCCTCGGCGCAGTGCGACGAGGTTGGGTGGGTTCTTTTTGATATCAGGAATCTTGTGGCGGTCCCATCAGGATGATGATGCCAAGGACAACGATGGTAATACCAGCGACATCCAAAAGCGCATATTGAAATGGAGTGAGCTTTTTCTCCAGTAAGAAGATGGCAACCATCCCTAGTACAACGAGTGCGATACCAAGCGAGAACCGGAGCAGCAGACTTTGGCTCAGGTGAGTACTCCAGCGGGAGAGACGATTCATGTTTGAGGAGTTTCTCTGAAAAATTCGTGCTCGTTGGCACTGATAGTGAAAGAACAGCGGGTATCCAGAGTAACAACAAAACGAGGAAGCGTCAATGAGGAGAGGAAATTGTTTTTCGGTTTGAGTGCCACAGAGTTTCATGGGACACTGAAACAGTATAACAAGATAATTATGAAATCATGAACAACACGGGAAAAATAATTCAAGTCATTGGACCGGTTGTGGATGTCGAGTTTGCCGAAGGAATGGCACTTCCGAATATTTACGACGCTTTGGAACTCACGGTGAGCGGGGTGAAGCTGGTCGTTGAGGTCCACCAGCATTTGGGTGGTGGTCGGGTACGGGCAGTCGCCATGGGCACAACAGACGGGGTGCGTCGGGGTATGGAAGTAGTTGCGACCGGTGCCCCGATTTCGGTACCGGTGGGCAAAGCAGTGCTCGGACGGATGTTTAATGTGCTGGGAGATGCGATTGATGGTCAACCGAATGTCGAGGTGGAAACCAAGCGTTCTATCCACCGCACAGCACCAGCCTTTGACGAACAGTCAACGAAAGCAGAGGTATTTGAAACAGGTATCAAGTCCATCGACCTGTTTTGTCCCTTCATGAAGGGGGGAAAGGTCGGTCTCTTCGGGGGTGCTGGTGTTGGGAAGACAGTGGTCATCCAGGAACTGATTCGCAACATTGCTCAGGAGCACGGTGGGTACTCGGTGTTTGCCGGGGTGGGAGAGCGTACCCGTGAAGGGAATGACCTCTATTTTGAAATGAAGGATTCCGGCGTGCTTGATAAAACAGCGCTCGTCTTTGGTCAGATGAATGAGCCACCAGGATCACGCCAGCGCGTCGCCCTGACTGCTCTCACCATGGCTGAGTCCTTCCGTGATGATGAAGGGAAAGACGTCTTGCTCTTCATTGATAATATTTTCCGTTTCACACAGGCGGGTTCCGAAGTGTCGGCCTTGCTTGGGCGTATCCCGAGTGCGGTGGGGTATCAGCCGACGCTCGCCGAAGAAATGGGTGGACTCCAGGAACGTATTACATCGACCAAGAGTGGTTCGATTACCTCGGTACAGGCGGTGTATGTGCCGGCTGATGACCTGACTGACCCGGCTCCAGCCACGACGTTTGCTCACTTGGACTCGACTGTCGTGTTGAATCGTGCTTTGACAGAAATTGGTATTTATCCGGCCGTTGATCCGCTTGACTCGAGCTCGACCATTCTTGATCCACAGGTAGTGGGAGAACGTCACTACACGGTCGCTCGTAACGTACAAAAGATTCTTCAGCGCTACAAGGATTTGCAGGACATCATTGCTATTCTCGGTATGGAAGAATTGACCGATGAGGACAAACAGACCGTGGCACGCGCGCGCAAGATTCAGAAGTATCTCTCCCAGCCGTTTTTCGTGGCAGAGCAGTTCACTGGAGCGCCCGGGAAATACGTGAAGCTTGATGATACGATTGCCGGGTTTGAGAAAATCCTGTCCGGAGAGCTGGATGATATTGCTGAACAGGCCTTTTATATGAAGGGCTCGATTGAAGAAGTAATTGCTGATGGAAGGAAGAAATAAAGAAATTTTCAGTTTTCAATTTACAATTTTCAATCAATGAACCAATGTTTCAATAACGCATTTGGAAAATTGAGGAATTGAAAATTCAATGAAAATTGATCATTGGTAATTGAACATCATGAGTTCTATAAAGTTAAAGGTTGTTACACCAGAAAGAATTGTAGTGGAGCAGGACGTGTACCAAGTGACCCTGCCTGTTTTTGGTGGTGAAGTGACGCTCCTACCGGAACATATTCCCTATATCGGTGCTCTGCATGCCGGCGAAATTGTACTACGTTCAGAACAGCATGGGGAAGAATTTAGTCTGGCAACGTCGGGCGGATTTGTTGAGTTTCATGACAATACGCTGGTCATCTTGGCTGATACTGCGGAGCGAGCCGAGGAGATTGATCTGGCTCGTGCCGAGGAGGCCCGCAAACGAGCCGAGGAGCTGAAGAAAGAACGTGTCACCATGGATGATGAGGAGTATGCCCGCACGGCGGCAATGATTGAAAAAGAAATGGCGCGAGTGCGCGTGGCGAGACGGCACCATCGTCGTCAGGGTGTGTTGCCACAGAGTGAATAGAATGGAATTTTTGACGCAAAAGGAGTAGAATACAGGCGAGGTGATATTCCTCGCCTTTTCTATTTTTAAAACAAAACACTATGCGGACGGCTTCTCATACATTTTTGCGGGCGCTTTCAGTCGGACTGATTGGCTTGCTGGCATTTTTTCTTCTGGCATTTTTTGCAGTGATGTTTTTTGCCAAAAGCAGCATGCATCAAGCAGGGAATGGCATGATGGATACTCTGGATTGGGAAAGAGGGACAATGGTATCTCAATCCGCACCGATGATGTTTGGAAAGGCTGATGGAATGCGGGAGGATGTCTGGAGGGGAGAGAATACGATGATGGTCAATATTGAAGCCAATGCCGAAAGTGTTTCTGAAAGAAAGCTGGCAAAAAATGGCAATCTTGATTTGCAGGTTGGAAGTGTCGATGAGACCCTGGTCAAGATAGACGGTATTGCAAAAGAAATGGGCGGCATGGTTTCGAGCTCTCATTTCAATCGTTCAGCCACCGGTACCAAGAGCGGTTCCGTGGAAGTACGGGTAGAAGTAGGGCGATTTGATGAAGCCTTTGCTCGTCTCAAGGAAGTGGCGGGAGTCGTCGTCTCGGAAGATGTGTCCGGTCGAGATGTCACCGAGCAGTTTATCGATCTCGAGGCTCGCATCAGAAACAAAAAAGCTGCCGAAGTGACTCTACAGAGTCTGTTTGATCGAGCAGTGAAGATCAGCGACGTGATGGAGGTGACCGATAAGCTGGCGGTTGTTCGCAGCGAGATTGAGTTACTTGAAGGACAGATGCGATACTTGAGCTCACAAACAGAATTGGCCACTATCTCGCTCTTTTTGACCGAAGATGTGACCGTCGTGGCTGATCAGAGTTTTCGTCCGACGCAAACAATCAAGCAGTCGGTGATGATGCTGTTTTCTCTGCTGGGAAGTTTCATCAAGGGTGTCATCATGCTTATCATACTGGGAGTGCCTATATTGCTTGCTTATGGGTTGGTGCTCTGGGTGTTGTATCGGATAGTCCGAGGTGCCCTGGTTCGCTACTGGCCTGGTATTCTTGAGGAGAAGCGTCGGTTGATTCGGAAGAAGTAAAGAAGAGTCTTGTGGAAGAAGAAAACGTCTGAGAATTACTTCCTCAGGCGTTTTTTCTTGAAAAAAAGGCTGGGATGCGCTAAGGTGAGGAGGTAAAACTGACCGAAATGATCATGAAAAAGACCTACGATCCGAAGAAAATTGAGGGGAAGTGGCAGAAGGTCTGGGCCAAAGAGGGTATACCAAAAAAGACCGGTACCAAAGGCAAAGGGAAATTCTATATTCTCGATATGTTTCCCTATCCATCGGGTGATGGTCTTCATGTGGGACACGTCGAGAATTTTACCGCCACGGATATCCTGGCTCGGTTCAAGCGATTTCAAGGGCACGACGTACTCCGGCCGATGGGGTGGGATGCCTTTGGCCTGCCGGCAGAGAATTTTGCTATCAAAACCGGGATTCATCCCAAGATAAAAACGCTCCAATCTATCAAAAATTTCAAGCGGCAGATGCAGTCCATTGGGCTTTCGTATGATTGGAGTCGTGAGATCAATACCTCGAGCCCAGAGTACTATCGCTTTACGCAGTGGATGTTTCTCTTTTTGTATAAAAATGGTCTGGCCTACAAGAAGAAGGCCAAAGTGAACTGGTGCGAATCCTGTCATACGGTACTTGCCAATGAGCAGGTGATTGATGGCAAGTGTGATCGCTCCGGCGACATCGTGATCCAAAAAGATCTGGAGCAGTGGTTTTTCAAAATTACTGATTTTGTCGAACCTACGACATCGCCAACAGGAAAAAAAGTGTCCGGGTTATTGTCCGGTCTCGACAAGATTGATTGGCCGGAATCCACGAAGGCCGCGCAGCGGCACTGGATTGGTCGCTCCGAGGGGACAGAAGTCGTGTTCTATGTGGTTGATACAGAGGAAGAGGTGCGAGTATTTACGACGCGTCTCGATACTATCTATGGTTGCACCTATGTGGTCATCGCACCAGAACATAGCTTGATTGCAGATTTGAAATTGCAGATTGAAAATTGGATAGAAGTAGAAAAATATATTGCGACCACAAAGAAAAAGACTGATCTCGAGCGGACGGAGCTGAACAAGGACAAGACGGGTGTGTGTCTGCAGGGGATTGAAGTGGTGCATCCGTTTACGGGAGAACGTCTGCCGGTCTATGTCGCGGACTATGTTCTCGGAACCTATGGCACCGGGGCAGTCATGGGTGTGCCGGCGCATGATGAGCGCGACTTTGCTTTTGCCAAGAAATATGAACTTCCCATGCTGCATACCATTGCTCCCTATATTGAAATGGGTGGAGCATGTACGCCAAGAAAGGATAAGAAAACTGCTTCTCGTGATTGTGCTACAGCTATCGTGTTGGACGAATCTGGTAAACGGATTTTGCTTTTGCGCCGCAAGAAAGGCGGTACGTATGTTTTTCCGGGTGGTGGTATTGAAGAGGGAGAAACCTCCGAAGAAGCTATTTTTCGAGAGATTAAAGAAGAGACTGGTTATCAAAATTTTACCTTGGAAGCATTGGCTATCCCGGTGCTATACGGACGAGGCTTTAAACCACATAAGGATGTGAATTGTTTTGATAGTGATAGAATCTTTGTGGCTCAGTTGATTAATCAGGAAAAGTTAGAGATCGCTCAAGATGAGCATGAAACACACGAAATTTTCTGGGAGGAGACGTCGAAATTAGTAGGAAAACCTGATTTGGCTGAGCATCACGAATTTATTTGGAAGGTTTTTTCTGAGAAAGAAAAAGTATATACGGAAGATGGGATTTTGTATGATTCGAAAGAATTCTCAGGGTTGACGTCGAAAGAAGCTCGAGAAAAAATGACGGCGTGGCTCCGGAAAGAAAAACTTGGCAAGAAAGTGGTGAACTACCGTCTGCGCGATTGGCTTATCTCGCGTCAGCGGTACTGGGGCGCGCCCATTCCGATTATCTCCTGTGACAGCTGTGGTACTGTACCGGTGACGGAGAAGGATCTCCCTGTGAAACTGCCAACGGATGTAGACTTTCGTCCGACCGGAGAGTCGCCACTCGTCCGTTCCAAGAGTTTCCATAAAGTGAAGTGTCCACAGTGCGGCAAGAAAGCCAGGCGTGAGAGTGACACCATGGACACGTTTGTCTGTTCGAGCTGGTACTATCTGCGTTTTGCTGATCCTCACAATGAAAAGGTGTTTGCCTCGAAAAAGGCTTTGGAAAAATACCTCCCGGTTGATTTCTATATGGGTGGTGCCGAACACACGGTACTGCACCTGCTCTATGCGCGCTTTTTTACCAAGGCACTCATGAAGTATGGGCAAGTGGAGTTCGACGAGCCGTTTCAAAAACTGCGTCACCAGGGGATGATTTTGGCGCCGGATGGCAACAAGATGTCGAAGTCCAAAGGGAATGTCATCAATCCTGATCAGATGGTCGCCGAATTTGGAGCGGACAGTCTCCGTCTCTATGAGATGTTTATGGGGCCACTGGATGAAATGAAGGCCTGGAATACGGGCAGTATTATCGGGGTACGACGGTTCTTGGAGAAGGTATGGAAATTGGAGTCAAAAGTGAAAAGTGAAAAGTTAAAAGGACAAATCAAAAGTGATACTTTGGAAAGTCTCGTGCATCGGACGATAAAGAAAGTGACAGAGGATATTGAAGAATTGAAATTCAATACGGCTATCAGTGCTCTCATGATTCTCGTGAACGAGATGGAAAAGGCCCCTTCACTACCAGCTGCCAGCTACCAGCTGCTCTTGATCCTTCTCAGTCCATTCGCTCCACATATCGCCGAAGAACTGTGGGCGCAGTCGGGAGAAAAGAAGTCTATTTTTCTTGCGCCATGGCCGAAATATGATGCCAAGAAAATCGTGGCTGAAACAGTGAATGTGGCGGTGCAGGTGAATGGCAAAGTGCGTGCTGTTATTGCTATACAGAGTGGCACGAGCGAAGAGGATGTAAAGACTCAGGCGCTTGCCGATACCAATGTTAAACTTCATCTTGCCGACAAAACCGTCCGCAAGGTTATCTACGTGCCTGGAAAAATCGTCAGTATCGTGGTGGGTTGAAAGAAGATCATACAGGGTTAAAAGTTGAAAGTTATAAAGTTGAAAGTTTATAAAGTGGAAGGTTGAAAGTAGGAAAGTCCTTAGATTCAGGATAAAGAAAAAGCCCCGGCGCAGTTGTGCGCAGGGACAAGAGTTATCGATGAGGTGTTCGTCTCTAGAGAGAGGGCGGGATGCTCACTCGGTGGATGAAACAGAGGTAGAAGGTCGTGGCCACGAAGGTGGTGAAGCCCACCTCGAATTGATGATCAGTGATCCACCCATCTGGTCGGCACTCAGAGACCGCATCGGTCATCAAGAGGACACAGAGACTGGCACAGCCACCGAGCAGGCCAGTCACCATGAGCTTGGTCACGCCAATCCCGAGCAGATGCGCGAGAGGCGCTTGAGCACCCAATTCATGGAAGCCGACAGCAAGGATCATGAGAAGTGTCATCGTGGCAAAACTGCAGAACGATGGTTCGTTGCTGTTGCGAGCGAGAGATTGGCTGGTCATGGCAGGCTCCAGGGTAAGTGTGCCATTGGGCACGGGTTTGGTAAGGCACTGTAACGAAAAATGATAGCGCCTCTCTGTATAAAAGTCAAGAAAAAAGCCCCGGCGTTGCGCGGGGCGGGGTCTCGACCTACCTCTTGGGGAGGCGCGAGGCGAGGAGGAGTCCTCCGATGACGACGAGGACCAGTCCCAAGATAAGTACTCCGGTGTCCGAAGTTTTGAGAATGGCCAGGCCTATCGAGGCAATGAAAAACCCCAGAGTGATTCTCATAGGCAGCGTTTTCGTTTTGCTCGGTGAAAAAGGACAACGCCGGCAAGAGTCACCGCCAGTCCGACCAGGGTACCGAAGCCGTTGATGGCCAGGATGGGAGATGTCCCTGCGAGGGCAATCATCTTGAGGCCAAGCAGGCTGACGGCAATCCCAAGAGCGAGGGAAAGGCACAGCCTTAGGGTGGTTAGGATGGTGAGAAGCATCCTTTTGATCTGACACCGGCAGTGTACCGGCCGACCGCTAGACATGGTGGTTCCCTTCGTGTTGAATTGACAAAGATCTTGGTAACGCGGAATGGTAGCGTCTCTTGGTGCAAAAGTCAAGAAAAAAGCCCCGGCGTTGCGCGGGGCGAGGGTTGAGGTCGGCCAACTTGAGTCAGTGGCCGTGGAAGCCCCTGAAGAAGAGTTTGGCTCCGCCCCAGATGAGCACGATACCAGCGACAACACCGGTGATATTCCAGGGAAAGTCAGGAATCAGTGCGAAGAGGGCAGTGGCAAGACCAGAAAACCAGATTAGTCCGCCAATGTACATGTATGCGGCATAGCGCGCAGCAGTTCCGTTGTTCATGTTGACTCCTTGCTCTGAAGAGCGTTGGGTTTAGGGCTTCTTGGGGAAGGCGTAGGCAATGAGGGCGCTGCCGGCTACCATCACAACCAGACCAAGAATGACGAACAGGTCCTGGCCAAGCGTGTCGGTACTCGTTGGTTGAGCAATCTTTATCAGGATCGCCAAGCGACTGATATTGCCAGTTATGGTCACCGAGAGGCCAACGGAAAAAAGCATCAATCCGAAGGCAAACTTATTGCGGTTCATGAAGAACCTTTCGTGGTTGGTGTGCCAGTGGCACGGGATTGGTAAGGCAACTTGTAACCGTCCATTATAGCAGAAAATACAGAAAAAGTCAATACCGCACCATTTCTGGCTCTATCTGGGTACATCTGTGTGCTGAAGAGTATTTGCCTCCGGCTTTCGTCTGCGGAATATCGCAATCTCTACTTGAAAAGGGTACGGGACAGGCGAGATGAATAAACAGTGCTAGAATAGAGGTATCGGTCTAATTCAAAATTCGATATTCAACTTTCCACTTTATAACTTTCAACTTTTCACTTGTTACTTTTAACTTTCCACATTTTTAACTTTCACCCCTATGTGTGGCATCGTTGGCTATATCGGCAGACGTGAGGCAAATGATCTGCTCATCGAAGGGCTTCATCGGCTGGAGTATCGGGGGTACGATTCGGCTGGGATTTCCATTCTTCACTCTGGAGAGAATCTAAAATCTAAAATCAAAAATCTAAAATCAAAGAATCATCTTGTGACGGTACGGGCTCTTGGAAAAGTTGAGAATCTTGAAAAAAAGGTGGGAGAAAAAATGAAAGGGTCTGTGGGCATCGCTCATACTCGGTGGGCCACCCATGGCAAGCCGTCGGAGAAGAATGCTCATCCGCATACGGACTGTGCCGGTCAAATCGCACTCGTTCACAACGGTATTATCGAAAACTATAACGAGCTGAAGGAGGATCTCGTGAAACAGGGGCATCTCTTTGCGTCTGAGACGGATACGGAGGTAATCGCTCATCTGATCGAAGAACATTTGAAAGAGAAGGATGATTTTGAGGCGGCATTTACGGAGGCGCTCAAGCACCTGCGTGGGACGTACGGGATTGCAGCGGTGGCACTCTCTCAACCGAACAAACTCTTTGTGGCTCGGATGGGGAGTCCGCTTTTGATCGGAGTAGGGAAGGATGAGTATTTTGTCGCGTCCGATGTTTCTGCTGTACTCGCTCATACGAAACGCGTCGTGTATTTGGAAGATGGTGAACGAGCCGTCATCACTCGCGATGGCTATGTGGTCAAGTCCGGTAAGATCATTCAGAAAAAAACAGTTTCGGATGTGGAGTGGTCAGAAAAAGAAGCCAAGCGCGGTGGGTACCCACACTTCATGCTCAAGGAAATTTTTGATCAACCAGAGAGCTTTGCTGATGCTTTGCGGGGCCGATTGCTTCCGGATGAGGGTACAGCTCGACTTGGCGGTTTGCGTGAAGTGGAGAAGCGTTTGGAGGGTATACGACGCATTGTGATTGTGTCGTGTGGTACGTCGTCGTATGCCGGCCTGGTGGGGAAGTACATGCTCGAAGAATATGCCGGGATTCCGGTCGAGGTCGAGGTGGCTTCAGAGTTTCGTTATCGTAAAATGATGCTCGATAAATACACGGCCGTGCTCGGTATTTCTCAGTCGGGTGAAACGGCTGATACACTGGCGGCACTGCGTGAGGCGAAAAAGAAAGGAGCGCTCACACTTGGTATTGTGAACACGGTCGGTTCGACTATCGCACGGGAGACCGATGCCGGAGTGTACAACCATGCCGGGCCGGAAGTGTCGGTGGCCTCGACAAAGGCGTTTACCTCGCAATTGGCCATTCTCGCTCTCCTCACCCTCTATCTGGGACGGAAGCGTGGGATGTCGCTCGTCACGGGACAGCGTATAGCGCGTGAGCTTTTGAAACTGCCACGACTGATGGAGCGAATCTTTGTGCAATCGGGGACGATAAAAAAGCTGGCCAAGAAGTATGCTCATCGGAAAAACTACCTCTATCTGGGACGCAAGTACAATTTTCCTATCGCCCTTGAGGGGGCTATCAAGGTGAAAGAGATTGCCTATGTGTCAGCACAGGGGTATCCGACGGGCGAAATGAAGCACGGGCCAATTGCTCTGGTGGATAAGGATGCCTTGGCGCTCTTCATCATGCCGCTTGATAGCGTGTATGAAAAAAGTGTTAGTGGCCTTGAGGAAATCAAAGCCCGAGGAGGAACGGTGCTCGCCATTACCACCGAGGGGAACACGGCGCTTGAAAAAAAGGCGGATGCAGTGGTGTATATCCCGAAGACGCTCGAAATGCTGACACCGATACTGTCCGTCATTCCGCTCCAGCTCTTTGCGTACCATATGAGCGTAGCTCTGGGCTATGACGTGGATAGGCCACGGAACCTGGCGAAAAGTGTGACGGTGGAGTAGTTGATTGAGGCTTTGAAATGGGGTAGAATGAGATAACTTGAAGAATTTTCAATTTTCAAAAAATGTATTAATTTCTCAATTTTGAAATTGTAACATTTGAAATTGTTTTGAAATTAGAAATTGATACTTCGAAATTTATTTATGCGCTCCACTATTCCCGACTATCTCCCGCTTGATCGGCCGCTTATCATTTTTGACCTGGAAACGACCGGACTATCGACCGGTGAAGACAAAATTGTCGAGTTGGCCTATGAGAAAATCATGCCGAGTGGCGAGGTGATAGCCTACTGTGAGCGTATTGATCCTGGGATGCCGATGCCTGAGGATGCGAGCCGTATCAATGGTATTTACGACAAGGATCTGGTGGGATGTCCCAGCTTTGCCAAGTTGTCCTACGAATTGTGGAATATGTTTGAAGGTTCGGATGTCGGAGGATTCAATATCACTGGTTTTGACCTACCCTTCCTTCGTGGTGAGTTTTCGAGTGTTGGGAAAAATTTTGATTTTACCAAGAAGCGTGTGCTTGATGCGAAGATCTTGTATCATAAAATGGAGGCTCGCAACATGTTTGCTGCTCGCAATCTGTCCGCTGCCTACAAATTGTACTGTGGAAAGGAACACAATACCGCTCATACCGGAGCGGGGGATGTTCGAGTGACAGTTGAGGTACTGGAAAAGCAGTTGGAGCGCTATCCGGAATTTCGGAATTGGGAGTACTTGGCAGAGCTGCACGGGAATAAGAAACTTTTGGAATCAGCGAAGACGGAACACAATCCGATGCCGGCAGCGAAGCCGATGGGAACGTTGTTTTAGAAGGCATCGTCTCGTATCAAGGAACAAACAAACATATGGACGCGATTATTCTTTTTGGAGCTGAGTATCTGTATCTGGCGATTGTGATTTTGGCACTGGCCTATCTGGTTGTTGTGCCGAAGAAACAGTCTTCAGAGGTGCTGGTAGCTGCTTTGTTCACCCTGCCACTGACCTACTTGGTGGCCAAGGGTATGAGTGCACTCTATTATGATCCGCGCCCCTTTGTGGTAGGAGGCTTTGCCCCGCTGTTGCCACATGCTCCAGATAACGGCTTTCCTTCAGATCACACGCTGCTTTCGGCGGCTATCGCCATGGTCATCTTTTCTTTTGAGCGTCGCTTGGGAGTATTGTTGATGGGCATAGCTTTTACGGTGGGGGTGGCCCGTGTATTGGCCGGCGTCCATCACCTGACTGACATAGTGGGAAGTATGGTGATCGCTTCTCTTCTTACGTATGTGGTTGCGCGGTTTTTGCTTCCACGGGTGTGGCAGCACATGCCTCGTGCGCTCTATAAATTTTTTGTACACTGATTCATGGCACTCCTCTCTGGAACATTGATAGCGGAACGCATACTGACCGAAACAGGGGATCGTATTCGTCAATCCTCGGTGACGCCGGGACTGGCGGTGATTTTGGTCGGAGACGAACTCGAATCACAGAAGTATGTCGGTCTCAAGGAAGCGCGCGCTCTGGAGGTGGGTGTTGCTTTTGAAAAATTTCTTTTTTCGACGGACGCAGCGCCAGAAGAAGTGATGCATTGTATCGAAACCTTGAATACACGAGCGGATATTCATGGCATCATCGTGCAGCTACCCTTACCACAGGGTTTTCCGACGGATGACATCATTGCCCATATCAATCCCAAGAAGGACGTGGATGGATTTCATGAAAAAACACTGGAGCGCTTCTTGGGTGGTGACAAAACTGCCTGTCCGGTATTTCCTCGTGCCATCGTGGAACTTTTGAGAGCAACAGGACTGTCGTTTCATGGGGAGAAAGCAGTCGTGGTCGTCAATTCAAATATTATCGGGCGTGTACTTTGTTTCGCGCTTTCTCTCGAAGGACTGAGTGCTGAATATGTGCTGAGTGCGGAGGGTCGGGATAGTATACAGGCTGAAACGAAGACGGCTCGGGTCGTGGTGACGGCTTGTGGTATCCCGGATTTGTTGACAGCGGATATGTTGTCGGCGGATGCAGTCATCATTGATGGGGGTAACGTTCATGTGGATGGCAAAGTGCAGGGTGATGTGAAACGTGATGAAGTGGAGGAGAAAGTAGCCTTTTTGTCGCCAGTACCAGGGGGAGTGGGCCCGGTGACGGTGGCGACGCTCCTCGCCCGGGTCACGGACGCCGCGTTGGCAATTTCTGGAGTTATATAATGGAAGAAAATGAAATAATACATTTAGCATATATCCACGACCGTGGATATATGCTAAATGGTAAGCAAAAAACAGCTGATTAAAGCTGTTTTATGTGTGCCGAGGGAGGGACTTGAACCCTCATGATATTGCTATCGCGGGATTTTGAGTCCCGTGTGTCTACCATTCCACCACCTCGGCATTTTCCTTTGAATAAGCCAAAGCCAAAAAAAGGGCACAGAAGCAGGATAGAAAATTGATAATCATTTGTCAATGGACTATAATAGAGGAGCTTCTTAGGAAGTATCTTTTTAGCTTATTAGAAAATAAAAATCTGGTGCGGCTTGTCTTTGTGCTACAAGCTAATACGCTACCAGCTACCAGCTGTGTATGGCCAAAGTTATCGGATTCGTCAATCAGAAAGGCGGAGTGGGAAAAACCACTTCGACGATTAATGTTGCCACGTATTTGGCGCAGGCTGGCAAGAAAGTGCTCTTGGTTGATCTTGATCCGCAGGGGAATGCCTCCTCGGGTCTTGGTATTGATGCCAGGCGTCTGGAAAAAAACCTCTACCATGCCATGATTCTCGGATTGCCAACGCAGGAAATCGTCCTTCGAACAGAGACAGAGGGGCTTCATATTGTACCGGCAGCACAAGATTTGGCTGGGGCGGAGATAGAAATGGTTCATATTGAAAATCGCGAATTTCGACTCCATACAGCACTACGTCAGGTACGACCATACTACGACTATATTTTGATTGATAGTCCGCCATCTCTCGGGCTACTCACTATCAATGGTCTCGTCGCCTCAGATGAAGTGATTATTCCGGTGCAGACGGAATACTATGCGCTCGAGGGACTATCGCAGCTCTTGGGCACTATCGAGCTGGTGCGTGAGCATCTGCAACCAAATTTGAAAATTGGTGGAGCACTCCTCACGCTGTATGATCGGCGCAACCGCTTGGCACGGCAGGTCGTGTCAGAGGTGCGGTCACACTTTCCTGGGCCGGTATTTGAAAATGTCATCCCTCGTTCGGTGCGTTTGGCGGAAGCCCCTTCTTTTGGAAAGTCTATTTTGGACTTCGATGCTTTTTCCAAAGGAGCCCGGGCGTATCGGGGCGTCGTGAAAGAGTTGATCGCTCGTGAGGAAGAAGAAAAGAAAAAACCAAAAGTACTTTGAAATAATTTCCAATTTACAAATCCCAATTTACAATAAATTTAACAATGACTAAATTTTCAATTGTGAAACTGAAACATTGGAATATTGATTGAAAATTGAAAACTGATAATTGAAAATTACAAACATATGGCTTCACAGCAATACGGATTAGGTCGGGGGCTAGCATCGCTCATCCCGCCCAAAAAGATGGCGCAGAACGTTCCGGAAGGAGCCCATGCTTCCCCGTCTCCGTTTGTCATCAATCCAGTGTCGCAACCAGCACATGAGCCTATGGCTGCTCCGGCAGTTGCTCCGTCTGCTCCCGCTCTTTCTTCTGGGCTGGCGGAGATTGCGGTTGGTAGTATTGTACCCAACCCACACCAGCCACGACTGCATTTTGATGAAGCGAAACTTACGGAATTGGCGAATTCAATCAAAGAACACGGTATTTTGCAGCCGCTCGTTGTGAGCAAAAACGGTGATCAGTACGAGCTTATTGCCGGAGAACGTCGTTTTCAGGCAGCCAAGCGCATTGGTCTTGCGACTGTTCCGGTGATCATTCGCGATGTGACAGAACAAGAGAAATTGGAATTGGCTATTATCGAAAATGTGCAGCGGCACAACTTGAATCCAATTGAAGAAGCCAAGGCGTATTTGCGTCTGGTAGATGAGTTTGGTCTTTCTCAGGAAGGCGTAGCGGAAAAAATGGGGAAGAGTCGCAGTGTGGTAGCCAATACGCTACGTCTCCTCAATCTGCCTATAGAGATTCAGCGTGCCGTAGCCGAAAACAAAATAAGCGAAGGACATGCTAAAGCGCTACTTTCTATTGAAAATCCGGAGAAGCAACGAGCGGTCTTTGACCTTATTATCAAGGAGGAATTGACCGTGCGAGAAACGGAACAGAAGGTACGGAGTATCTCGGTCAAGCCATACGTGCGGAGTGCTGTCGCGCTCAATCCGGAAATTTTGGAACGCACCGAGCATCTGACGCAGATTCTGGGCACCAAGGTGAAAATCGCTCCATCTGGTAAAGGCGGCAAGGTACTCATCGAATACTATTCCCCAGAAGATTTGGATGGACTATTGAAGAGACTCGAGGAGTAACTCTCGAATTTTCAATTTTCAAACACCAATTTTCATTGAATGTTTCAATGATACAATCCAACAAACAAAAAGAATACGATCTTGAGGAGAGAACAGCGAAGTTCGGTGAGTCAATTGTTTCTTTTTGTAAGGATGTGAAGCGTGATACCGTTGCGGCACCGCTCATCAATCAACTCATTCGTTCTGGTACCAGTGTCGGCGCTAACTACTGCGAAGCAAATAATGCGTCTTCAAAAAAGGATTTCCGAAACAAGATATTTATTTCCAAAAAAGAGGCCCAGGAGACCAAATACTGGCTTCGAATGATGGCTCAAGCGGTACCGGATAAAAAAGACAAACTAAAGGTTTTATGGAAAGAATGTCAGGAACTCACGATGATTTTTCAGAAAATTTGTTCTTCATTGGATAAATGAAAATTGAAATATTGGAAATTTATTGTAAATTGTAAATTGATGCTTGGAAATGGAGTTGTGTTTTTAAGCAAAGATTAGAAATTGAAAATTGTTTTATCATGTCTTACGAAGTAACCAAGTCTCGGATCTTTCAATGGATAGGCATTATCCTCATCATAGGGGTGTTTGCTGGTGCGTACTGGTACTTTCAGGTGTTTGCCGGGTATAAGACCAACGTCTCATCGACGGGGTCGCTTACGAGTGGACTGGTGGGGTATTGGACGTTTGACGGTGCGGATGTCAGTGGTACCACAGCCACTGACCGTTCTGGGAGTGGCGACAATGGCACGCTTGTGAACGGCCCGACGGTAGTTCAAGGGAAAGTTGGTCAGGCGCTGAATTTTGATGGAGTAGATGATAAGGTCACTACGGGTTCTATTATTACCAATGATATTTTCACCTATTCAGCTTGGATTAAATGGGCTACGGGAGGGTTAACAATTATAGGGAGTTCAGCTGATTCTGCAATACAATTCCGGGTAAATTTGATGAAAATTGAATTGCTCAACTCTGGCGCTTTAAGTGTTGGCACTTCAACCGGAACAATAACTGCCGGGGTGTGGACACACGTAGCAGTAACTAATGATGCTTCCGGCAACTTTACATTTTATATTAACGGCGTTAATGCTGGGGGGAGCGGAACAAACCTTCTAAACTATGGTAATAATCCGATCACAATAGGTTCACGGAATGGTTCCGCTGAATTTTTCAATGGTGCTATCGACGAAGTGCGTATCTATAACCGTGCCCTTGCTGCTACCGAAATCCAGTCTCTCTATGCTACGGGGCAGAGTGATGAAGTGAACACGGGGGCCTCGCAGGCGCAGGGAGGAGGGCGACTGGACAGTGGCCTTGCCGGCTACTGGAAGCTGGATGATGGTGCCGGTACCAGTGCCACGGATAGTAGTACAAACGGCAATACCGGAACGCTGACCAATGGTCCCACCTGGACCACGGGACAGATCGGGGGAGCGGTTTCGTATGACGGAATTAATGATTACATTACTACCGGTGCTACTATTCCTAGCAAGGGCACCGTATCAGTCTGGGTAAATCCGAATTTTTCATTGGATCCATCAGCACTGTATGATATTTTTAATTCTGGGTCAGATGGAAATTTGTTACGCTTGCGATTAAACACTTTTGCAACGTTCGATACGTTTCAATTAACGGTTCGTGGAAATTTCGGAACATATATCGAAGTTCAAGGTCCAACCTACACGAGTGATACTCAGATTCAGGGGTGGCACCATATCGTGGCTACCTGGGATACTGCACTCGGTGCGAATCTCTATGTTGATGGAGCACTCATTGGATCAAGCAGTACTGCTTCAAATAATTTTACTACGACAACATTGAACATGGGTGGGACTTTGGATTATTGGAAGGGATCTCTCGATGAAGCACGCTTGTATGACCGAGTCCTTTCTGCCGATGAAGTCTCTCAGCTCTCTCGTTTGAATACTCCTAGCAGTGTCGATACGGGCCTCAAGGGCTACTGGAGTTTCAACGGGAAGAGCGTAAGCGGTACGACAGTGTATGACCGGAGTGGTGCTGGCAACACTGGGACGCTCACCAATGGCCCGACCGTCACCCCGGGAAAAATCGGCCAAGCGTTGAATTTCGATGGCACAAATGATTATGTGAGCGTGGCATCAGCCACTTCCATCCACCCAGCGTTACCATTCTCGTTTTCATTTTGGGTAAAGCCTACAACTGTATCAAGTGCTCAGGGAATTTTTGGATCACGCGAAGCGGTTCAGCACGATGGGTACTGGTCGAGTATCGGTTCCGACGGATCGGTAACAATAAATTATGGTGATGGTGCGGGTTGTGATCCAGCCGACCGGAGAACAAAAACGAGCCCTGCCTCGACACTTGTTGCGGGGCAGTGGCAACATGTCACTGGTATTATCAGTGGCGCTACTGATATGAGTATTTATGTGAATGGTGTTGATGTCGGAGGTACATATTCTGGGACGGGTGGCAGTATTAGCTATGGGTCCTTATCTATTCTCAGATTAGGAAGCGTTGGAGGGAGCGGAGGCTGTCCTGCTGCATACTTCAATGGTTCCATGGATGAAGTCCGTTTGTATAATCGTGCCTTGTCGACCACTGAAATCCAAGCGCAGTATGCCGCGGCTCAGAGTGATGAAGTAAATACGGGAGCCTCTCAGGCACAGGGAGGAGGACGATTGGACAGTGGCTTGGCTGGCTACTGGAAGCTTGATGATGGGAGTGGTACCAGCGCTACTGACAGCAGTACCAATGGGAGCGCAGGAACACTCACCAATGGCCCGAACTGGACCACGGGACAGATTGGGGGGGCGGTTGATTTGGATGGGACGGATGATTATGTGGATGTTGGTCTTTCTGCTATCAGCTCGCCAAATGCCTTGACACTCTCTGTTTGGGCGAAGTTTGGTTCAAATAGGGATGCCGTGGGACATCCTCTTTTCGGTAATGTGAATGGACAGAGCGGCTCGGGTGGACAAGCGTTTTATGTTGACAACGCTGGAACATATAATATTGGTGGTTTTGCCGGGGTTTCCGCACTTTCAACAAATACGATTACTCCATCGCTTGATACCTGGTATCATTTGGTAGATACATTTGATGGTGTGACGGAAAAAATTTATGTGAACGGGGCATTGATTGCTAGTGGTGCTGGCAGTACGACACAGGCATCAGAAAATAATGTGATGCTTGGGAGACATGTTGGTTCATCCGGATCGACCTACCTTGATGGCACAGTAGACGAAGCTCGTGTCTATAAAAGAGCTCTTTCAAGTGATGAAGTCTCGCAGCTCTACCGACTAGCGACACCCACCGGTACGGATACTGATTTGAAAGGCTACTGGAGTTTTAATGGCAAAGATGTGAGTGGTACCACAGCCTCTGATCGCTCTGGTGCGGGAAACAATGGTACCTTGACCAATGGTCCGGCGGTTACTCCCGGGAAGATTGGTCAGGCTCTTTTGTTTGATGGAGTTGATGATTACGTCACTATCGGTGATCCGGCCAGTCTTCGTTTTGGTGCGGAATCGTTCTCGGTATCGACCTGGTTTAAAACAACCGCAACGAGTTTTGGATATATGCTTGGTGACTACGCGGTTAACCCTACCATCATTGGTCTGGGAGTGAATAATACTGGACACTCTGGCAAGGCGATGTTTTTTTTGAGGGATACCGCGGTCAGTCAGACTTTGGATATTTACTCGACAACCAACGTCAACGATGGTCAGTGGCACCATGCCGTTGGTGTGCGTAATAGCTCAACGAATCGGATGAAACTGTATGTGGATGGTGTCGAAGAAGCATCCGGGGTCTATTCTGGAGCGGTCTTATTTACGACAAACAACAGCTGGTCCTTCGGTCGGGCTGGATCTCAACCAGTCTCAGGATATTTCTCAGGAGCAGTTGATGAAACCCGTGTGTATAAACGAGCACTGACACAGGAGGAGATTAGCTCGCTCTATAATGCGGGAAAGTAGCGGTATCGATTACAAGTATGACTGTTGACCGTCTGTTTTGAGTTTCTCAATCAGTGTTTTTATTTCGCCGGACACCTGATCACGACGCGCCACGAGAAGAGCATCGTCGGTATCGATGATAACCAGGTCTTCGAGGCCAAGAGTGGCTACAAGACGTTTTTTGCTGTGAATAAAGACGTTTTTACTCCCTACGTCGACGTTATTTCCATGAATAACCGAAGAGGTGCCTGATTTTTCCGTCAGAAAGTCATAGAGAGTCCCCCAGCTGCCAACATCACTCCACTTGAGAGCGCTTGGAATGACCAGGCGCTGTTCGGGGGCGAGTTTTTCGATGATGAGAGGTTCAATCGGGTCCTTATCCGCTTTTTGGTAGAGTGTGGCGAGCGTGGTGGTGTCGAGTGACCCCAATCGAGCCGCACCGGCTACTTCTTCCATCAGTGCATGGAGGGCAGGAGCAAGTGTGCGGGTCCATGTTGAAAAAGCACGAACGGAAAAGATAAAGTAACCGGCGTTCCACAGGTATTCAAAACTGCGCAGGTAGGTTTCGGCTGTGGCAGCATCCGGCTTTTCTTTGAAAGCGGCGACCTCAAAAATACGCTTCCCGGAGAGTGTTTTTCGTTCCTGACCCATCTTGATATAGCCGAGCCCCGTATCGGGCTTGGTGGGGTTAATTCCGACGGTTACAAGTGCTTCTGGATACATGGAAACTGCGTCAAAAGCAGCACGGAGAGTGGCATGGAATTCATCGGGATTTTCGATAGCATGATCTGAAGCAATAGTGGCAATAATGGCGTCAGAATCGAGGATGGAAAGGGTGGTGGAGACCAGCGCGATGGCTGGCGCCGTATTGCGAGCTTCCGGTTCCAAGATGATGTTTTCTTCCTTTATTTGAGGGATTTTTTCAAGAACCAAGGCATGATATTCGTCTGTGGTGGAGATGAAAATATGACCCTCTGGCACAAGGTTTTTGACCCGATCATACGTCTCCTCAATCATGGTTTTTTCGGAGAGAAAAGACTGAAATTGTTTGGGTTTCGACTTGCGAGACAGGGGCCACAAACGGGTCCCGGAACCACCGGCCATGATGACGATATAGTGATGAGAATCAGACATAGGATTTACTGTTTCACGGATCAATTTTTGAACAAAAAGTGGTGATTTTTTAACTGAAAATATTTCTATCAAGAGACATATCGTACGCTGCAAAAATGAATCTTTTTCAGATATTTTCAGTATAGTTTCTTGCTTAAAAAAGAGCAATTTTTTTCCGAAAAAATATGGCGGTGGATAACTCATTTTTCCTCATTCCATTCGTGGTGAATTTGTGGTATATTAAGAGTGGAGAAAAAAAGAAAAAGAAGGCTCCATTCAGAGCTTATTTCCGAGACAAAATCGTTTATGGGAGCCGGGGAAAATCAAGATATTTTTGCCCCTGAAAAAAAGGAAAACTTCATTCAGAAAATCAGGGGGAGAAAAAGTATAATTATTGCGGTGATACTCATGCTTCTTTTGGGGGCAGGGGGGTATGTTTTTTTTGCGAGAACTTTCGATTCAACTACAACTGATGTGACTCCGCTGCCGGAGTCCTTACCGGGACAAAAATCTTCCGTTCTGAAGGAGACGGAGACAACCGTGGTGGAAAATCAAATTCCGCTGTTTGGTGATACGAATTACCAGAGTGAAAATTTTCGCGTGGGGGATATTTCTATTGGTGGTGAGGCAGAATTTTTACTGTCTGAGGATAGTCCGGAGCCGCTTGAGGTCAGCTCGATTCGGGGCGAGGCCTTTACGGAAAAGAATAAGCAGGAAGTGAAGCTCGTAGTGAGCTGGCGTACCAATAAGTTGGCCAAGTCGGTTATCTCGTACTCGAAGGGTGTTGGTCAAGCCAAGAAGAGCATAACAGAGGAGGATTACAGTCTCAATCACAGCGTGATCATCCCAGGGCTTGATCAAGCCTCGACGTATGTCTATGACATTGTGAGCAGCGATCGTTTTGGCAATGAAATTGTAAGTGAATCTCATGCTGTGTATACCGGTTCTCGAACGGTTTCTTTGTTTGATCTGATTGCCAATGCTGTGGGAGACGTTTTTGGGTGGGCAGTAAAAAAATAAGAAAAACGACAACTGGTTGTATGAAAAATATATGGAAAAAAAGAGACATGATACGAACAAGAAAGAAAAAGAGAAATTTGCTTTTGATGTGAGGAGAAGAAGTATTTCTGGTATAGAGGAAAGTGTGGTAAAATAAATGAGATATTGGGTGTAAAAAGTACATGCCGTTATATGTAAAAAATAAAAATAAAACAGTATATAAATCCTTGTTATCCGCACTCGCGGTAGGGATGCTCGTGTTGGGGTGGTTTGATCTACGACCCAGTTTTGCGCAGTCTACAACGAATGAAATCGAACAAATTAGCCTTTCCGCATCGTTGTTTGGAAGTGATGGACGGATTATTACCAATGGCACGTACCCGGTACGGTTTGGTATTTACCGGATAGATCGAGCGGTGGCTGATGCATACCCATCAAACAGCGATGCAGGCAGTCGTATTTGGGAAGAGACACAGGAGGTGACAGTCAAGGGTGGTATGTTCCGGGTATTCCTCGGATCGGTAACAGCACTTCCGGCAACGCTGAATTTTGAAACCGGGAGTTACTATGTGGGCATCCGGATTGGTACTGATTCGGAAATGGTACCTCGTAAAAAACTGGGCTCAGTGCCACGAGCTATCAATTCACAGTTTTTGCGAGGAGCGACCACGGGTACAGCCGCGGGCGATATTCCACTGCTTGGTAAGGGGGGAAAAGTGAATATCAAGAATCTCCCCACTGGTACGGGCGCAAAGCAGTTGGTATTGGGAAATGACTCACGATTGAGTGATGCGCACCAGCAAAATACCGATACGGGTACGGATGCGGATGTTTTCAATATCGGTTCGGGAAGTGCATTGACCGGCACGAATTTTGACCTGACAGTTTCGAGTAGTGCCACGGCGCCGGCGCTGCGTTTTAATGGATCGACACAGACTTGGCAATTTTCAAATGATGGTGCGACATTTTCCAATATTTCCAACGGCACCATTGGTGCGATAACGCTTGGTACGGATACTGCCGGGAATTATGTGGAGAGCGTGGCAGATGGCAATGGTATTACCGGCGGTGCAGCGGGCAGTGAAGGTGCTGCCCTCACGCTGGGTCTTGATTTGCTTGATTCGGCTGATGGTACTGGTGGGACATCATCAAATTCCGGCTTTGAGTTTGCGGGAGCAGGGGCAGATGAGTTGGCATTGCTCCAGGGGTGTGCCAATGGTCAGGCCTTGGCTTGGAATGATACGACCAATGTGTGGGAATGTACGAGTTTCTCTGCCGGTTTGGGTGGTGCTGGAACAGCTGGGTACGCCACGTTCTGGAGTGGTATTTCATCACTTGGTTCGGAACAGTATTTGGATGAAGTGCGAGGCGGTACAGGATTGGATGCGTCAGCCGCGAGCAATGGATCACTCCTTATCGGTAATGGGAGTGGTTTCACCCTCAACACGCTGACTGCTGGAAATGGCATGTCGGTAACGAATGGTGTGGGTCTGGTGACGCTCGCTATCGATGCGACGACCAGCGGTACAACTGCTGTAACCTCTTCAAATTCCGGTATCGAATCCACGGCAACGGGTATCCGCATGCTTGGAGGTTGTGCCAACGATCAGGTCTTAGCTTGGAACTCAGGATCAAGTCTCTGGGTGTGTTCCAATAAGAGCGGTGGTACGAGTGACTGGACCAGTACGGGTGCTCTGACCTATCTGACGGATGTGACCGATGATCTCGTGATTGGTGGAACAACGACGGGTGAAGGGTTTACGTTTGATGTTTCAGCTGGAACACTTTCTTTCGAGGGGGCAACAGCTGACGGGTTTGAAACGGCGCTGGCTGTAGCTGATCCAACAGCTGATCGAGTGATTACCTTACCGAATGTGACCGGAACAGTTATTACCAGTGGTAATCTGACGGATATTACTGCTGTCGGAACCATTGCCTCCGGTACCTGGAATGGTTCGGTGATGGATGTGGCGTATGGCGGGACGGGGGCATCGTCACTGAATAATCTTATTACTTTGGCGACTCATACCACCGGCAACTACGTCCAATCCCTTGCCAATGGCAACGGTATCACCGGTGGGG
>CAZHDL010000002.1:0-2425 GCA_964531045.1 uncultured Bdellovibrionales bacterium
TTGGTCCCAGTCGCCATGGAAGAAGGTATGCGCTTTGCCATCCGTGAGGGTGGACGCACCGTCGGTGCCGGTGTCGCAACCAAGATTACGAAGTAACTCCTGCCAGTATTGGCACGCGTCGAGGTAACTCCGAGTGGTGGGCGATACGGATCGCCCCCACAAGAGTTCTCTTGAACAAAGTTAAATGAACGCAATGAAAAAGACAGAACCAACGCAGAACTTGCGCGTCCGAATTAAGATAAAGGCGTACGATCATAAGGTGATTGATCAGTCAGCCCGAAAGATTGTCGAGACGGCTGAGCGTACAGGAGCGGAGATTACCGGTCCAGTGCCTCTTCCGACCGAAATCCACAAGGTGACTATCAACCGTTCTACGTTCGTGCATAAGAATTCGCGAGATCAATACGAAATGCGAATACATAAGCGCCTGATCGATATCATCAATCCGACCGCCAAGACTATCGACAACCTGACCAACCTCGATCTGCCGGCTGGTGTCGACGTAGAAATCAAAATGTAATAGAATATTCGTTCAAGTCCCTCTTCATTTGAAAGGTTCAGGTGAGAAGTGGGATACTAAGCGAACCAAATTTCAGAAAGTCTGAAAACTGGCGCGCTCTGGAAGCCCAGTTTTTTGTTTGTAAATAAGGATACTACTACGGCGATGAAATTTATTATCGGAAAAAAACTTGGAATGACGACACTCTTCGATGAAGAGAAGGGCGCCTTGAACGTGACGCTTATTGCCTGTGAAAAAAACACGGTGACCGCGACGCGTACCTTGGAAAAGGATGGTTATCTCGCTATTCAGGTAGAAACACAGAAGACCGCCAAAAAGACTGTTCGAAAGGAATTTCGTGTGGATCGTGCTCTGACCAAGGGGAGCCATGCTGAAGCTGCTAAGGCACTTGTTCCTGAAGTGGAGAAGTTTCCTGTAGCGACAGAGATTGTTGTATCTGTTTTTTCTGTTGGAGATACGGTCAATGTGGCTGGTGTGACGAAGTCCAAGGGTTTTCAGGGTGTTGTGAAGCGTCATGGTTTTGCCGGAGGTCGTGGCAGTCATGGTGGCAAGCACGATTTGCGCAAGCCAGGAAGTATCGGAGCGACCTTTCCGGAACACGTGATCAAGGGTCGTCGTATGGCTGGTCGCATGGGTGGTGAAAACATGACGGCGCTCAATCTGTCAGTGGTCTATATCAATGAGGCAGAAGGATTGATCGGTGTCAAAGGAGCTGTCCCAGGAGTGAATGGTCGGATTGTCAAGGTGATGAGCGCGAAATAACGAAACTGTATGTCCAAAGTCACTGTCAAAAATATTGCCGGAGCCGATGTCAAAGAACTTTCTTTGAAGGAATCGGTTTTCAACTTACCCTCAAACGATGCCTTGTTGCATCAGGTGTATGTGGCGCTGACCGCTAATAAGCGTGTCGCTATTGCTCATACCAAGGATCGTGGCGAACGCTCTGGTTCTGGTATCAAGCCATGGCGTCAGAAGGGAACCGGGCGAGCTCGTGCTGGTGCTACGCGGAGTCCTTTGTGGCGCAAGGGAGGAGTCACCTTTGGTCCTACCAAAGATCGCAATTTTTCAAAGAATACAACCGCCAAAATGCGTCAGAAGGCCGTCATGATCGCTCTTTCAGAGAAGATTCGGGCTGGCAAACTAGTCGTGCTTGATGCCTTGAGCTACGGAGAGAAGCGAACGAAGTTGTTTGCCGAAACACTCCGAGTCCTCGGTGTCAATGGAAAGAGTCTGACGTTTGCGCTGTCGAACGAGGAACTCTCTTTTGCTCTGATGTCTCGCAATATTCCCAAAACAGAACACACGTTGGCTGTTAACCTCAATGTCGCTCAGTTGCTTGATCATGAGTATGTGCTTTTGACTGAGGCGGGAGTACAGGTGCTCGAGAAGCGTTTTGCCTCATGGGATAAGGATAATACTTCCAAGAAATAATATGGCACTGTTTGATACCACAACTGAAGAGAAAAAAACGCTTCGAAAGCTGACTCCAAAGGAAAGTCCTTTGGCCACACGCTTGCTTTCTCGACCAAGAATTACCGAGAAGTCCTATGCTCTCAATGCACAGAACAAGTATGTGTTTGAAGTAACGAAGACATCAACGAAGAAGTCAGTGAAGCGAGCGGTTGAAGAGGTCTATGGTGTCAATGTTGTCGCGGTCAATATCGTTCGTCTGCCCGCCAAAAAGCATCTGTCGGGTCGCAGTCGGACACCAGGTATGAAGAGCGCCGTGAAAAAAGCGATAGTGAGCGTAGCAAAAGGACAGACGATTGAATTGTTTAAGGCAGGCATGTAAGCTTAGTATACCCCTATGGCCATCAAGATCTACAAAAAGAACCATGCTGGACGCCGCAATATGTCGGTCGTCAAGCCGGAAGGTATCACCGACAAAGCGCCGGAGAAGTCTTT
>CAZHDL010000002.1:2435-6745 GCA_964531045.1 uncultured Bdellovibrionales bacterium
CGCACAAGAAACGCGGTGGTCGTTCCCATGGAAAAATTTCTACCCGTCATCAGGGTGGTGGTCACAAGCGTCGGTATCGTTTGGTAGACTTCCGTCAGGACAAATTGAATATTCCTGGTAAGATTGCTCATTTGGAAAAGGATCCGAATCGTTCCGGTCTCATCGCTCTCGTGCACTATGTGGATGGTGAGAAGCGGTATATCTTGGCAACGGATGGTATGAAGCAGGGTCAAATGGTGGTGTCCGGAGAAAGTGTCCCGGTCGTCAATGGAAACCGCATGCTGCTCAAGAATATTCCCGCTGGAACAACCATCTGTAATATTGAAATGAAGATTGGGAAGGGTGGGCAGATTGTGCGAAGCGCCGGTTCTCAGGCCGTTCTTATGGCACTCGATGGTCCGATGGCACAGATTAAGCTCGCTTCCGGTGAAATTCGCTTGATTAGTAAAGAGTGTTACGCTACCTTGGGTCAGGTGAGTAACTTTGAACATAGCGCTGAACGTATTGGAAAGGCCGGACGCAGCCGTTGGCTCAATCGTCGACCGCATGTTCGTGGAAGCGCCATGAACCCGGTAGATCACCCACACGGAGGTGGAGAAGGTCGCCAGCCAATCGGTATGCATCCGAAGACCCCATGGGGAAAGCCGGCTCTCGGCAAGAAGACCCGCAAACGAAAGAATCAGAGCAGCAAGTACATCGTTCGTCGTCGCGCCAAGAAATAATATTGAATCCTGGAGAAGAAATCTATGTCACGAAGTCTCAAAAAAGGTCCATACGTCGACCCAAGAGTGCTGAAAAAGCTCGAAGGGAAGAAGCTCGGCGATCGCACGGTCATCAAAACCTGGTCACGCGCTTGCGTTATCTCTCCCGAGATGGTAGGGTTTACCTTTGGTGTGCATAACGGCAAGGATTTCATCCCGGTCTTTACCACGGAAGAAATGGTAGGACATCGTTTGGGAGAGTTTTCTCCAACTCGTACGTTCCGTCGTCATGGTGGAAAGATGCAGAAGGAAATTGAAGTGGCTGCCAAGCAGCGCGAACTCGATGCCGCCAAAGCCGCCAAAGCCGCTACTACCGCCAAGAAGTAATTGAATCTATGAAAGTACACGCAACCCTCAACAATTTAAGAATCGCCCCGCGAAAAGTGCGTTTGGTAACACACGCTCTTATTGGTGTAGATACGCGCGAAGCCCTTATCCAGCTCAAGAAGATGGTGAAGAAGTCCTCTGACCCAATCTTTACGCTGTTGACCAGTGCTGTCGCCAATGCCACCAATAACTTCGGTCTCGATGGGGATAACCTCTATGTTGAGTCTATCCGAGTGGGTGACGGACTTCGTCTGGAACGCTGGTTGCCTCGTGCTTTCGGTCGGGCGACACCGCTCATTCGTCGTGGATCAAACGTCATGATTATTTTGGAAGAACGCATCGAAGGCAAGAATCGGACGGAAAAGAAAAAACCAGTCGTCAAGACCTCTGCCCTCTCGGAACCGGTAGATGGGAAGGATGATAAGAAAGAAGTAAAGACTGCCAAACCGGAACTGAAGAAAGAAATGACGCGAGGAGCCAAGCCAGCTGGTGGCAAAGTAGTGAAGAAGATGTTTCAGAGAAAATCCTCATAAATGAAACAGCTTGTAGTCAGTAGCTTCTTAGCTTGTAGGAACAAAGAGAATGAAACAGGTCTCACCTAGAATCTAAAAAGCTACGAGCTACGAGCTAAAAAGCTAAAAGATATGGGCAATAAAGTACACCCAACAGGAATTCGTCTCGGTATTACGACCAACTGGCAGTCACGCTGGTTTGAGAGTAAGAAGACTTATCGAGAGCAGCTGCGAAAGGATATCGAAATCCGCCAGTTCATTATGAGCAAGTGGAAGGCCGCTGCCATAGCGAGTGTCACTATCGAGCGATCCGCCAATGCTCTGCGCCTCGTTATTCACACCTCTCGTCCCGGAGTCCTGATCGGTCGTGGTGGTACTGGTATCGAAGATCTGTCCCGGGTAATCAAGAAGCGCTTTTTTGCCGGAAAGAAAGTGGAGCTCAAAGTAGAAGTTCAGGAAGTGAAGAATGCCGAACTGAATGCTATGCTGGTTGGTCAGCAGGTGGCAGAGCAGCTGGAAAAGCGTATGCCTTTCCGTCGCGTACTGAAGGGGATGCTTGATCAGGTAGAAGGCAACAAGGAGGCTCAGGGAGTGAAGATTGAAATCTCCGGTCGTCTCGGTGGTGCAGAAATGTCCCGTCGCGAATGGCTCTCTCGGGGTAAGATTCCTCTTCACACACTGCGTGCCGATATCGATTTTGCTCGCACCGAAGCTCGTACGACCTATGGTGTCATCGGTGTGAAGACCTGGATCTACAAGGGAGAGAAGTTTACTGTCGCTGAATAAAAAAAGCCTATGCTGTTAATGCCAAGAAAAGTCAAACACCGCAAGGTCCAGCGTGGAGGTTGGTCGGGTAAGCCGGCGACTTCAGGGACGAGTGTGAGTTTCGGAAGCTATGGACTGAAGTCCATGGAAGAAGGACTCATCTCAGCTCGTCAGATTGAGGCCGCTCGTCGCGCTATGACCCGATCGATTCAGCGTGGTGGCAAGGTGTGGATCCGTGTTTTTCCGGATAAGCCAATGACCAAGAAGGGTGAACAGACGCCGATGGGTAAAGGAAAAGGAAGCGTCGATCACTTTGTTGCCAAGATTCGAGCCGGAAAAGTACTTTTTGAACTGGATGGTATCTCGAAGACGGCAGCGGAGGCAGCCATGCGTTTGGCAGCATACAAGCTTTCGGTCAAAACCAAGTTTATCGTCAAGCAATAGGAAATTTTGAATAATCGTAGAGAAAGTATGAAAGCAAGAGAATGGCAGGAAAAATCTGAGGGAGAACGAGACAAGGCATTGCTTGAGCTCTCCGATAAGTTGCGCAAATTGCGTTTCGATTTGTCGACTCGTGAAGCCAAGAACCACAGTGACTATCGAAAAATGAAGAAGGATATCGCTCGCCTCTTGACGCTCAAGACCGCTCTGCAAGTAGAAGTTGCTCCTATCAATGAAGCTGAATAGTTTTCTCCTCACATATTTTTATGAAGACCCAGACACAGACAATTGAAACAGGAAGCAAGGCTCCAACCATGAAGGGCGTGGTCGTGAGCAACAAAATGCAGAAGACTCTTGTGGTCAGCGTCAATACGCTCAAGACGCATCCGAAGTATCTGAAGCAGTACCGCTCTTCCAAGAAGTACAAGGTGCACGTAGAAGACAGCGCTGCCTACGCTCTCGGAACGACGGTGACCTTTCAGGAATGTCGTCCCATGAGTCGGGACAAGCGTCACGCCATTATCGCCTAAAGCTAAGAGTTTCTCATAAAAGTCGTTACTATGATCCAAGCAGAATCAAGATTAAGAGTCGCTGATAACACTGGTGCCAAAGTCATCGAATGTTTCAAGGTGCTCGGCGGAACTCGTCGTCGGTATGCTGCTTTGGGTGATATCGTAGTTGCGTCTGTCAAGGTCGCTGAACCGCGCGGCATGGTGAAGAAGGGAGACAAGGTCAAGGCGGTTATCGTCCGTCAGGCCAAGGAATATCGACGCAAGGATAATTCCTACATTCGTTTCGACGAAAATGCTGCTGTTATCCTCGATACCAACCTGATTGATCCGAAGGGAACGCGTATTTTTGGCCCAGTCGCTCGTGAGCTCCGTGAAAAGGGATTTTCGAAGATTGTTTCACTCGCTCCCGAAGTTCTGTAACGTATCAAGATTTCAATACTATGAAAATTAAGAAAGGCGACAACGTACAGATCATGGCCGGTAAAGACCGGGGAAAGCAGGGAGAAGTACTCCTCGTGCTTCCCGTAGCCGAAAAGGTCGTGGTCAAGGGCATCAATATCATGAAGCGCCACGTTAGAGCTCGTCGTGAGGGCGAGAAGGGTGAGCGTGTTGAGAAAGAAGCTCCGCTCCATGTCTCCAATGTGATGTTGGTCTGTCCTCATACGGGGAAGCCAACGCGCGTCGGATACAGTGTAGAGGGTGGCGAGAAGATTCGTATGAGTAAACGTGCCGGCAAGGCCATCTAAGGAAGAAGTTATTATGAAAACCCCAACCGTGAAGACAACCTATAGCGACAAGGTCGTGCCCGCTCTCAAGAAGGAGTTGGGGATTGTGAATCCTATGGCGGTGCCGCGTATTGCCAAAGTGGTGGTCAACGTCGGTATCGGTAAGATCTTGAAGGATCAGAAGCGCGTCGATGAAGTAGTAGCTTCTCTCCAGGCGATTACCGGACAGAAGGTGCTCTTGACCAAGGCTCGCAAGGCTATCGCCGG
>CAZHDL010000002.1:6755-10104 GCA_964531045.1 uncultured Bdellovibrionales bacterium
CGTTCGGACCACGCTTCATGGGAAGCGCATGTGGGATTTCCTGGATCGTTTGTTTGTCATCGCATTGCCCCGCGTTCGTGATTTTCAGGGAGTGACCATGAAGTCTGTTGATCAGAGCGGTAACCTGAACCTCGGTATCAAAGACCATTCTATTTTTTCAGAAATTGTTCCAGAAAAAGTGCAGCACGTATTTAGTTTTCAGGTAAACGTAGTCACTACGGCAAGAAACAGTGACGAGGGTCGGGCACTCTTCCGCCACCTCGGAGTACCCTTTCAGAGCAGTGACACTAACGATAAATAAAGCACTATGGCCAAGACATCTACCCAAGCGAGAGCACTGAAGACACCGAAATTCTCTACCCGTATCGTGAGACGGTGTTGGAAGTGTGGTCGGAAGCGAGGATATTTGCGCCGGTACGACATCTGTCGTATCTGTTTCCGTGAATTGGCCTCAACCGGCGAAATTCCCGGAGTCAAGAAGGCCTCCTGGTAATTATAAGCAGTGTAAGTGCAGAGTAATCAAGGCAGTAGGGCAGAGGAAAACTGAAAACCCTAAACGCTGATTACTAATAGCTAAACCCATACTCTATGTTGGATCCAATCGCAGACATGTTGACGAGAATCAGAAACGCCCAGGCTGCTGGTAAGTCTCAGGTGTTGATTCCTTCCTCGAAATTGAAAGTGCTGATCGCCGAGATTCTCGAGCGTGAAGGTTTCGTGGCACGTATTGAGAAGCAGACAGAAGGCGTCAAGACAACGCTGTGTGTTTGGCTCAAGTATACCCAGGTATCACCGACCAAAAAAATGCCAGCTATTCAGGAAATTACTCGTGTCTCGAAGCAGGGATGTCGGATTTACGTCAAAAGTCACGATGTTAAAAAGGTGAAGAATGGATATGGTATCGCCATCCTGTCAACGTCTCAGGGAGTCATGACCGGTGGTGAAGCCTATGCCAAGGGTCTCGGTGGGGAGTACTTGTGCAAAGTGTGGTAAATAAGCTGAAATATTATGAGTAGAATTGGAAAAAAACCAGTAGCTATCCCGAGCGGTGTCGAGGTTTCTCTCGATAAGCGGGTCGTCTCCGTCAAAGGTCCGAAAGGAACGCTTCTTTTTGAACATCGTCGTGAGGTAAAGATTGCTCTCGAAGCAGGATCTTTGCAGGTGGAGAAAGTAGGGGATACCAAGCAGGCGAGAGCTCTGTGGGGTACCACTGCCAAGGCTGTCAGTAACATGATTATTGGAGTGACCACGGGATTTGAGAAGGCTCTTGAACTGAACGGCGTCGGATTCCGTATGAATCTTCAGGGAAAGAAATTGGTACTGGCGCTTGGGTTTTCCCATCCGGTAGAAATGATGTTGCCTGAGGGCATCACTGCCGTTATCGAAGGAAACGTCCTCAAGGTGACCGGTTCGGATAAGCAGCAGGTAGGAGAGTTTACGGCTGTGGTACGGAAGTTGAAGCCTGTAGAACCGTACAAGGGTAAGGGATTCCGCTATGTTGGTGAAATTGTTCGTCGCAAGGAAGGAAAGAAAGCAGCTGCCTAATAACGAGCTTGTAGGTGGTAGCTTCTTAGCCTGTAGGAAGAAAGGACAGAGAGTCAGTCCCTCCTAGAATCTAAGAAGCTACTAGCTACCAGCTAAAAAGCTAAGAATATGCTTAAGAAAGAAGCGAAAAAAGTGAAACGATTTGAGCGTAAGCGCCGTATTCGAGCGAAGATTTCTGGTACCCCGGAATGTCCACGCGTCTCGATTTTTCGAAGTCTTCGCAGTGTTTCTGTCCAGGCTATTGATGATGTTTCAGGAAAAACGATGGCACATGCGAAACTTGCCGATCTCGGGAAGTCACCAAAGAATACCGTAGAAAGCGCTGCTGCAGTCGGGAAACTTCTTTCTGAACATTTGGAAAAAATTGGTGTCAAAAAAGCTGTTTTTGATCGCTCGGGATATCGCTATCACGGCAAGGTAAAGGCCGTAGCAGAAGCGTTGCGCGAAGGTGGCATCAGCATTTAGTAAATGATTCGTACACTATAATAATCGTATGGCAAAGCAAGGGAAAAAAATGACACGCCGAGAGAAGCCGGAGTTTGACCAGAAACTGCTCAATTTGGCACGCGTGACGCGCGTGGTCAAGGGTGGACGGCGCTTTCGTTTTCGTGCCACTCTTGTCATTGGAAATCGTCGTGGCAAAGTGGGAGTAGGTGTTGCCAAGGGCTCTGACGTTTCCGACGCTATCAAAAAGGCATACAATGATGCCAAGAAGAACATGGTGACCATCGAGCTTTTGAACGGGACTATCACACATGATGTGTCAGCCAAGCTGGGAAGTGCCAAGGTGCTCCTCAAGCCCGCTTCTCTGGGACGTGGTATTATCGCCGGTGGAGCAGTACGTTCTGTAGTGGATCTGCTCGGAGTAAAGGATGTTGTTTCCAAGTCTTTGGGAGCTTCCAATCCTCTGAACGTAGCTCGAGTGACTGTTAAAGCACTCCAGATGCTCAAGGCTCCTCGTGTCCCGAAAGCACCCGCTTCAACTGAAAAGCGAGGTGAGCCTAAAGAAGCAGTGGAAGGAGCAGCCTAAGTGCCTTTCCTTATATAATGTACGTCTATGCAAATTCATGAACTTAAGGTAGCAAAGAGAAAAGAGCGCAAGCGCATTGGTCGCGGTGGAAAAACCGGGACAACGGCTGGTCGTGGATCAAACGGTCAGAAATCGCGTACCGGTTCGTCTGTCGATCCTTTGTTTGAAGGTGGACGCTCCACACTCCTTGAGCGCATGAAAAAAGTGCGTGGTTTTAAATCTATCCATCCGAAGAAGCACACCGTAACGCTGTCAGATTTGGAACGAACTTTTTCCGACGGTGAGGTGGTGACACGGGCTCTTTTGGTAGAAAAGCGCGTTGTGGACAAAAAGGCTCTCGCAGAAGGAGTGAAGATTGTTGCCACCGGTACGCTTTCCAAGAAACTTTCCCTCGGAGCCGATGTGCTCGCTTCGGAAACGGCCAAGAAATCTTTTGCGGCCTAGTCTTCGAGTAGTCGCTTACCGTCGCCCTTCTAAGAGCGTTCGGAATGAGCTATACTGTATACATGAACGAGACTTTCTTCAATATTTTTAGGATTAAGGAGCTTCGGAACAAGATTTTGTTTATCTTGGGGCTTCTGGTCATTTATCGTCTGGCTGCGAACATCCCTCTTCCCGGAGTGGATGTTTTGGCGCTCAAGCGTCTCTTTGAAGAGAATGCGTTTTTGGGGTTGCTCAATATTTTTTCCGGAGGAGGGTTGTCCAACATCTCCATTGTTCTTTTGGGCGTAGCTCCCTACATCACGGCTTCGATTATCATGCAGCTTTTGACTA
>CAZHDL010000002.1:10114-14667 GCA_964531045.1 uncultured Bdellovibrionales bacterium
TGGAACGACTCAATAAGGAAGAAGGGGAACAGGGGCGTCAGAAATTCAACATGATTACCCGGTTTTTGACAGTGCCTTTGGCGGCACTTCAGTCTTTCAGCATGCTATCGCTCCTTCGCTCACAGAATATCTTGGGAGATATTTCGCCCTTCAGTATGGTGGTTATTATTCTGTCGGCCACAGCCGGTACGGTTTTTCTCATGTGGTTAGGGGAACTCATTACGGAAAAAGGCTTGGGGAACGGTGTCTCCATGATTATTTTTGCCGGTATCGTTTCCGGTTTACCAACGGCCTTTTCTCGATTTGTTTCGACCTGGGATCCCTCCCAGATTTTTATCTACCTTATTTTCCTTGCCTTGGCAGCGGTGACTATTGCCGGTGTCATCTTTATCAATGAGGGGCAGCGGACGATTCCTGTAGCCTATGCCAAGCGGGTACGTGGTGCGCAGGTCTATGGTGGCTCCGCCACCCATCTGCCACTCAAGGTCAATCAAGCCGGAGTCATCCCGATTATCTTTGCTGTTTCCATCATTCTTATTCCAACCATGATTGCCAATTTTTTGGCGCAAAGTGCCAATGTGAAAGTAGCGAGCATGGCCGCTCAAGTGAGCGTGTTTCTTCAGGATCAGTGGGTGTATGGGATCGCGTACTTCGTATTGGTGGTGCTGTTCACGTATTTTTATACGGCTGTCGTGTTTGATCCGGTCAAGATTTCTGAGAATTTGCAGAAGCAAGGAGGATACATTCCTGGTATCCGTCCCGGAGCGACGACCGCTGAGTATTTGTACCATATTATCAATCGGATTACCTTGGCCGGAGCTCTTTTTCTCGGTATTATCTCGGTATTGCCATTTATCGTGCAGGGCATGACGGGCATCCAGGCCTTTTCGCTTGGGGGCGTCAGTATCCTGATCGTTGTTTCCGTGGTACTGGAAACCGTGAAGCATATTCAGAGTCAGCTGACTATGCGCAGCTACGAGTCGTTTTAAGAAAACGAAAATTTTCAATTTTCAAACAATGACTCAATTTTTCAATGTAAGAATTTTAAAATTGATTCATTGGAAATTCCTGTCTGCCGACAGGTAGGGTTTAGAAATTAGAAATTGATAAGTAGAAATTTTTTATATATGCCTTTGAAAGACACTTATATTTTGCTCGGTTCAGCTGGATCGGGGAAAAGCACCCAGGCAGAGCTCCTCAAGAGCTCGCTTCATTTGGCGCACATCGATATCGGATCGGAGTTGCGGGCTGTTGCCGCTCACGATACTGAGCTCGGCCGCCAGGTGCATGACATTATCAATGTGCGGCATGAGTTCGTGCCGGACGACGTGGTGTTTGCGGTTTTGGTGGATGCTGTCCGCTCCGTACCGGAAACAGTCGGTCTCCTTATTGATGGTATTCCCCGGCGAGAAAGTCAGATTGAACGGGTACTGTCTGTCCTCAAGGAATCAGGAAGAACCCTGAACAAGGTGATATTTATCGATGTGCCTGAGGCAGTATCGGTGGATCGTATTTCCAAGCGCTATGCCTGCGAACGTTGTAAGCGAACCTATATTCTGGGGAAAAATCTCATCGATAGTACGACACCCTGCCGGTACTGTGGCGGCAAGATTCTGCAGCGAGCCGACGATACGGTGGAAGGAGTGCGAAAGCGCCACCAGATTTTTCAGGAAGAAACACTCCCGGTGGTTACCTACTTTGAGGGTACCGGACAATTGCTTCGAGTGAATGGCGACCAAGAAACATACCGTGTGTTCAAGAATATTCTTGAACACGTTCGTCCTGATTAATACATCGTATGGCGCACTCATTTGTGAAAGCGGCTGATGATATCAGACGTCTCCGAGAATCCGGGAGGCGCTTGGCTTTGGTATTGCAGTCAGTCATGTCAGCAGTACAACCGGGCATGACCACCAAAGAGATCGATGTTTTGGCGGAAAAACTGATACGCGCCGAAGGAGGCATACCTATTTTCAAGGGGTACAATGCCGGCGGAGGGCGACCCTTTCCCGCTAGTCTCTGCACATCACTCAATAACGAGGTGGTACACGGCATCCCAAGCGAGAAACGGCGTATCAAGGATGGCGATCTACTCAAGCTGGATATTGGTATGCGCTTTGAGGGAATGGTATCTGATATGGCGCGTACCATGGCTATCGGTACTGTTTCTTCAGAAGCATCACGGTTACTTGAAGTGACGCGTGAGAGTCTTGTTCGCGGTATCGCCGAGCTGCGCCCGGGGGCACCTATTTCTCGGTATGCCGGGACGGTTCAGAGTTATGTTGAAGCCAATGGTTTTTCGGTGGTGCGTGATCTGGTCGGACACGGAGTCGGGCACGAACTGCATGAGGATCCACAGGTGCCCAATTATACTTCCCGACACATGCACGATTTTATCCTGGAAACAGGGATGACACTCGCGCTTGAGCCAATGATCAATGCCGGTACGTTTGCCGTGCGAATCGCCCCGGACGACTGGACCTTTATCACTTCCGATGGCAAGCTTTCGGCCCATTTCGAAGATACGGTGGTTATTACGGAGAAGGGAGCGGAGATTCTTACGAGAGTCTAGAGATGAAAAAAGGAAAGATTTTCTTCAAGGATACTTTTTTCTTTCCCTTCTGTGACCGCCGAATATTTCTCACTCGCTTCGCCGAACAGGGGACTGCCTAGTCGAAACCATCCTGTCTACATCCGACTGTTACCGGCACGCTCGAGAGAAATGTTACCGACGGTACCCGGAGAAAGAAAAAAATATCACTTGAAAAATCTTTTCGGATTCTCGAACGTAATACTGGAAAATTATGAGTAACTATCTTGGCCTCGATTGGGGCTCCTCAAAAATAGGGGTGGCGCTCGCGCACGAGGAAACGCGTTTGGCACTGGCGTATGGCGTGTTGCCAAATGACAGTACGCTTATGGATGCTCTCGGGGCTCTTTTTGAGCAAGAAGAGATTGGTACGGTCGTTATCGGAGTGCACAAGAGTGATGCTTATCAGGGTGAACACGAAGGAGAGAAACTCGGAAAAAAGATTGCCGAACGCTTCCAGGTAGCGATAGAGTATCAAGACGAGATGTTTACCAGTAAAATGGCTCAGCAGAATCTCCTTTCCAAAGGCTATAACCAGGTTTCAGCACACGATGATGCGGAAGCTGCCAGTATTCTCCTTCAGTCCTGGCTTGACCGGAAGGGGTAGATTTTCTTTCAAAGAAGCAAACTGACATATTTTCACAGAAGCCTCGCGGAGACCCGGTCTCTTTGCGGGGTTGACTTTTTCTCTTTTTAGGTGTATAATAGAAGGCTCATTAAAAAACGAGTTGCCACAGTCCCTGGTATTGGCGTCACATTTCTATGACCAGGTATCAGGGACTGTGGCAAAACCAGGGTGGTTATGCTGTACAGTATCGAGGAGAACCAAGATGTCTCAGGATGTGATAGTCCGTGTCAACTATGATGGCTTGGTGGGCTACCCGAGCCATATGAGGGATGAGTTGCACCCGGAATTCAATGCGTTGCGGGGCATCGCCACCTATTCCTTGGGAAGCGTGAGGCCTTGGCTTCACCCTACGCAGGAACGTGATGGATCAGTCTCGGCTCATGATCTGCACCGAGATATCGTGCAGTGGAGTATTCTCCCGACCTGCCTCTCTCTGTGGGATCTCATGGCGATACAGCGTCTGGGGATCGATGTGTTTCGTCGGTACTTTGCTGGGAAGTACGTCTTCGCCTGGAAGGCCGCGATTCTCGCTCGGAATGGCGACTTCCAGGTGCCCTACCTCTTCGAGAGCAATGGCACGGTATTCCTGCTCTGGCTCTCGTTTCTCGATCGCATAGGAATGAATGGGATCGCAGCGCGTTTCCCTGAATAGTCTCCTGTAGAGGGAGAAAAATGAGAAGTATGCTTCCGGAGCTCACTGAGCCTCCGGTTTTTTTATGCCGAAGTTTCTTTTTTGTGGTACAATACAGGTGTCAGTCGCAAGTTTTTGTGGGTTCACTTTTGTCTGCTATTTTTTTTATGGAAACACCCTATCTGTCAGTGATTATTCCCGCCTACAAAGAAGGGGAGCGTATCGGGCGCAATCTTTTGGAAATCGACAAGTATCTGAAGGGCAAGAGTTATACCTATGAGATTCTTGTGGTCGTAGATGGGAGTCCGGATAATACGGCTGAGGTATCGCGCAACTATGCGCTGCAAATTCCACATTTGCGAGTGATTGATAATGCCGAGAATCACGGTAAGGGCTTCGTTGTACGGCAGGGTCTATTGGAAGCGATTGGCAAGTATCGGGTATTTTTGGATGCGGATGGTTCGACGTCTATCACTCATTTGGATACGTTTTTGCCGCAGTTGGAAGCCGGTGCGGATGTAGTTATCGGTTCACGTGATATTGACGGATCTTTTGTTCAGGTGCATCAACCCAAATATCGTGAAGTCATGGGAAATGGCGGAAATTGGCTGATTCGGATCGTCCTCGGACTCTGGAGTTTTCCTGATACCCAGTGCGGATTTAAGGCGTTGACCGGCGAAGCTGCCGAACAGGTGGCAAAGCGG
>CAZHDL010000002.1:14677-20591 GCA_964531045.1 uncultured Bdellovibrionales bacterium
AGCGGATGGTAGTAGACCGCTTTGGATTTGATTTTGAACTGATTATTCTGTCTTTTAAGCTGGGTTTTCGAGTGAAGCAAATGCCGGTGCGTTGGATGAATGAGGACGGATCAACAGTCTCCCTGACCGGTCCAAACGGATTTATCCAGGTCTTGATTGATCTCTTTAAAACAAAGTGGCGACTCCTTTCCGGCGCCTACCATATTGGTGAGTATACGAAAAAATAAAGAAGAGAAAAGGAGAAACAAATATCAAAAAAAGCCTCAGATATTGAAATGAATAAAATATTCAATATTCGGGCCATAAAGAAATGACAGAGAAAAAAATAACAACCACCAAGGAGCCTTCTCACCAGTCTGAACTTCGTCAGGATATCGTGACGGGGGATTGGGTGGTGATTGCAACTGGTCGAGCCAAGCGACCGGACGCCTTTGTTTCAGCAGAGCGGGTTCCGGCTCGGGAAGAGTTCGACCCTTTTGAACATCCCGAGGAAAGCGGTCAGGAGAAAGATGTTCTGATCTATCGACGAGAGGATGGCGACTGGAGCCTGCGCGTGATTCCCAATAAATACCCAGCTTTTTCACGTGGGAAACCGGTCAAAGAACTTTCTGAAGGTCCTTATTTTGGTATGACCGGCGTTGGATACCATGAGATAGTGATCACACGGGATGCCCGTCGCTCCTTGCCACTTCTCGAGACCTGGCAGGTGGCGGAGGTACTTGATGCCTTTCAGGATCGCTACCTGGCTCTCATGAACCGAAAAAGCGTAAACTATATTCAGGTGATCCATAATCACGGGAAGGAGGCTGGAGCCTCTTTGTCTCATCCGCACTCCCAGCTCATGGCGGTACCGGTTATTTCTCCCTATATTACGCTTGAGCTTGATGGAGCGGAGCGATACTACAAGGGCAATAAGACAAAGGTGTATACGACCATCGCCGAGTACGAGAGCGAACACCAGGTACGTGTCGTGTATGAAAATGATCACTTCATCGCCTTTTGTCCCTATGCTTCCCGAGGAGCCTTCGAGATAATGATTTTGGGTAAGCGCCCCAATCCGTATTTTGAACGTATCACGGATGAAGAAAAGTTTGCCTGTGCGGAAGTCCTGCAAAAATCCCTGCAGGCACTGTATGCTGGACTGAATGATCCTGCCTATAATTTTTTTATCCATTCGGCACCCTGTGATGGTCGGGAGTATCCACACTACCAGTGGCATATAGAGATTTTGCCGCATACGGCGACTTGGGGAGGGTTTGAACTTTCCACCGGCATCGAGATATCGACCATAGAACCGGAAGTGGCCGCGGAGTACCTTCGTTCCAAGCTGCACTCATAACAATCCTCTATGTTTTACGTTGTTGGAAATCTGAAAATGAATATGTTGTCGCGTGAGGAAGCGTTACAGTATACGATGGTGCTGAAACGAGAAATCAAGGAGCGGAAGTTTCAGTATACCAAAGGAATTCTCTGTCCGCCTTTTCCTTACTTGTATGATTTTGCCGCGCTCCCTCAGGGTATCGAGTGTGGCGCACAGGATGTTTTTTGGGAGAAGAGCGGCGCCTATACGGGAGAAGTATCGCCGCTTATGCTGAAAAACGCCGGTGTCACGACGGTCATCATCGGTCATAGTGAACGACGGGCGCTTTTTGGTGAGACAAACGAAACAGCGAAGAAGAAAGTGACGGCCGCGCTCAAACATCTGCTTATCCCGGTGGTCTGTATCGGCGAGACGGGTGAGGAACGGCGGGCTGATGAAACGGCTCGAGTGCTGGAACAGCAAGTCCGGAGTATTTTTTTGGAACTGTCCAAGTTGCAGGCAGAAAAGATTATTCTCGCCTATGAGCCACGCTGGGCCATCGGGACCGATGTTCTGCCGACGTCACAGGAGCTGCTTCAGGTGCGGGTGCTCCTCCGGAAGATTTTGACGGAAATGTTTGATGCTGAGATAGCAGAGCGGGTAGTCGTTCTCTACGGTGGATCGGTCAAAAGTTCTTTTTTGCCGGAAGTATCCTGGGAGGCGGGTTTGGATGGTGTGTTGGTGGGGCGAGAAAGTCTGTTTCCCTACGAAATAGTGAAGATGATGACGCTTTTTGAAGAATATGCAGGCGCGCAGCATGAATCAACTAATTGAACCCCTATGATTGTCAATGTAAAAGAAATGCTTGAAAAGGCCAAAGCAGAAGGATATGCTGTCGGCGCTTTTAATACGGTAAACCTGGAGACGACGCGAGCTATCATCGAGGCGGCCAAGGAACTCTCTTCACCGGTTATTGTGCAGATGACTGAGAAGACATTTGATTATGCCGGCGGACGAGCCATCTATCATCTGACAAAAAATATTGCGGAGTTTTATGCTGCTGAAATACCGATTGGTATTCATTTGGATCATGGTAAGAGCTTTGAGGCCGTGGAGCGTGCCATGGAAATTGGTTTTGCCTCGGTCATGTATGATGGATCACGTAAGGAATACGTCGACAATCTGATGATGACGAAAAAAATTGTTGATATTGCGCATGCTCGTGGCGTAGTGGTGCAGGCAGAGCTCGGTAATGTTCCGTATATCGGAGAGATGCAGATGGAAGACGTCGAGTGGGAACGGTATATGAGTAATCCTGACCAGGCGGCGCAGTTTGTCAAAGAAACAGGGATTGATACGCTGGCAGTTGCTATTGGGAACGCCCATGGATTTTTTCGAGAACGGAGTGAACCGGATCTTGATCGTCTAAGCGCCATTACAGCACTGGTAGATATTCCACTGGTACTTCATGGGGCTTCGGACTGGCATAATGGCCGGGTAACCGAAGTCATCAAACGGGGCATCAGTTGCTTCAATGTGGATACGGCACTGCGCTTGGCTTTTATCGGAGGTCTTCGGGAGATGCTTCAGTCGGAAGACGAGGCTGATCTGCGGAAGGTAATGGGGAAGGCCAAAGAATGTACCAAAGAAGCCGTCAAAGCCAAGATAATCGCTTTTGGGAGTGCCGGAAAAGCTGTTTAAATTGTTCAGGAGTTGCATGTCTGTATGGTCTGCAAGCGTAAAGCGTTTTCAGCCATAAAACAATAAAACAATTACACAATGAACGTATGAAAAAAATTGCTATCAACGGTTTTGGGAGAATTGGGCGAGCGGCTTTCAAGATTGCTCTTGAGCAGCCGGATATTGAGGTGGTTGCCATTAATGATCTGACGGAAGCCTCTATCTTGGCTCATTTGCTCCAGTACGATACAGCTTACGGACACTATCGTAAGCAGGTTTCTGCCAAGGAAGGACGACTGGTAGTGGATGGCAAGGAGTTTCCGGTTTACGCTGAACCAGATCCCAAGAAACTGCCCTGGAAAGCATTGTCTGTGGATGTGGTTCTTGAATGCACCGGGCGCTTTACTGATAAAACAGGAGCAACACAGCATATCGAAGCCGGCGCTAAAAAAGTGGTTTTGTCCGCGCCAGCCAAAGGGGATGACGATTCTGTACCGACCTTTTTGATGGGAGTCAATGAAGATACCTATGCCGGAGAAACCGTGGTTTCCAATGCTTCTTGTACTACCAATTCTTTGGCACCGGTTGCCAAAATTATTCATGAAAAATTTGGTATCGCCAAGGCTCTCATGACGACGATTCATTCCTATACGGCAGATCAGAATTTGCAGGATGGACCACACAAGGATCTCCGTCGGGCACGGGCAGCCGGACAAAATATCGTACCAACGACCACGGGTGCGGCTATTGCGGTCACGCAGGTTATTCCGGAGCTGAAAGGATTGTTTGATGGTCATTCGATGCGGGTGCCTACTATCGTCGTGTCGTTGACGGATTTTACCTTTGTGCTCAAAAAGAAGACAACAGTGGCGGAAATCAACGCCGTTCTTTTGGCGGCCACCAAAGAAGCACGTTACAGCAAGGTGCTTTCGGTGACCGAGGAGCCGCTGGTATCCTCTGATTTTATTGGGAATCCCTATTCGAGTATCGTTGATCTTTCTTTGACCAAGGTTATTGATGGTGATTTGGTCAAGGTGGTGGCTTGGTATGATAATGAATGGGGATATTCCAATCGTTTGGTGGAGATGGCACAACTTATTTAATTTTTTCGTAGGGAGTCTATGGCAAAAACAACCCCTCAGTACAAAGAACGATTGGCCGAGATTGCAGAAACAGTCTTTGGTCAGTTGTCTGATGATCAGATTCTTCAGTTATTGGCTGAACGAAAGCAACTTGAAAACTTGAGAGAACAGTATGAATTGGCCCAGAAAGAACAAGAAAAGAAATCCGAGCGAGAAGCTGAGAAGAAGAGGGTTCAAAAAGAGCTCGATCGTTTGAACGCGCTTATTTCACCAGACAAACAAGATGATGAACTGATTCATTTGATTGAGGAGAGAAAGACCTGGGAGGCACAGTTGGCCGCCCTTGAAACGGGCACGCCGCTCACCGAGGAAAATCCGGCAGCTGTTTCTGAAAAGGAGGTTACTGTGGAAGAAGAAAACAATCAGGTGGTGGCTCAAGAAGAAGTTCCATTGGAAGCAGACGTCTTGCCCAAGCCAATGGCAGAGGGAGAGACGCCCCAGGAAGAGGAGATTCAGGCCAACATTGATAAGGATTTTGGAACTCACAAAATAGAGGAGACGGTAGAGCCAAACAGTGAGCTGGGTCGTTATCTTGAGCGTATGCAGAACGATCCTGAGACAATGGGACGAATCCTGGAAGACTTGCCCGGATCAGCCAAGCAGAACAAAGTGTTTATGTTGGCGGTAGCGGAAATTGATCCGGCCTATGCCATGCACTATGCTGATAAAGATGTTTTGAAAAAGGATGAAGATTTTAATTTGAAGGTCGTTGAGACGCGGGGGCGACGTACCTCAGGGAGTGTTTTGGCTGAAATGCTACCGGAAGCGCGGACGGAAGCGGTTGTGATGGCGGCGCTCAAACAGGATTATCGCAATGTCCGTTTTGTGTTGCCCCAGATGGCGGGATACGATGCTATGCTTGAAAAAGCCAAGAAGGCTGCTCTGGAAAAAGTAAAAGAAATGAAAGAGAGTGTTGATATTTCCCTGTTGGTACCGAAGATTCTTCAGAAAGACAAGTCTTTTATGGAAAAAATAACAGGACTGGTGTCTAAGTCGGAATAAAATGTCGGTATAAAATCGTCGCTCAAATGACGTGTAAACTATGTACGATGTCCTCATAAAAAACGGTACCCTGATAGATGGAAGCGGTCATCCTATGTATCGTGCCGATGTCGCTATTCGTGAGGATCGCATCGTGGCGATAGGGGACTTGTCTCATGCCAGGGCTGAGAAGGAGATTGATGCTCTCGGTAAGTATGTCGTACCCGGCTTTGTTGATGTCAACAATCATTCCGACACCTATTGGCAGTTATTGGCAGATCCGCAGTTGGAGAGTATGCTCCGGCAGGGCGTGACGACGATTATCGGGGGAAACTCCGGATCATCACTTGCTCCACTCACCAGCCCGAGCGTGATTCGATCGATTCAAAAATGGACAGATGTGGAGCGCATCAATTTCAACTGGCTTTCCATGAAAGAGTTTTTGGATGAAGTGGAACGTCGTCAGCCGGGGATTAATTTTGCGACACTGGTGGGACACGGGACGTTGCGGCGCGGTGCCATGAAGGATGAGACGCGAACCATCACACCTGATGAAATTTCTATCATGCAACGTTTCTTGAAGGGAGCTCTCAAGGAGGGGGCTATCGGATTGTCGACGGGACTTAAATATACCCATGCCCGTGGAACGGGGGTGCGGGAGCTGGTGACGCTGACGAAGACAGCGCTTGATGCCGGAGGTATCTACACGACCTATGTGCGTGACGAAGAAGAAAATCTGGTGAAGGCCGTGGAAGAGGCCCTCATGGTTGCCAAAGAGGCCAAGGCTCTCTGACGGAGATGCTCAAGAGAG
>CAZHDL010000002.1:20601-30270 GCA_964531045.1 uncultured Bdellovibrionales bacterium
CGATTCATATCTCGCACTTGAAAGCCGTCGGAGAAAAAAACTGGCACCTGATGGATGAGGTATTTAATCTCATTGAAACGGCAGCGCTCAACGATATTTCCGTGACCTTTGACGTCTATCCGTATACGTCGACCGGCTCGGTGCTCTATACGTTGCTCCCGGAATGGGTAACACAAAATGGCCGCAAGATGATGATTGAACAGTTGAAGGACAAGCAAACCTACGCATCCGTACTGCGTGATATGCACAAGGATGAAACGAACTATTCTCAGGTACTCATTGCTGTCTCCACCTTATCCAAGATGCTGACCCGGCGAAAGATTTCAGAAATTGCCGATATTCAGGGGAAGACACCGGAGGAGGTGGTACTTGATTTGCTTTTGGCGAGCGATGGGCGGGCTATCGTTTCCATGGAGGTGCTGTCTGAAAAAAATGTGCGGAAGGCCATTCAACATCCTTTCTCCATCATTTCAAGTAACGGTGTTGGGTACGATTTGGCACACAAGGAAACGGGCGACTTGGTCCATCCGAGAAACTTTGGTACGTTTCCCAAGGTGCTTTCGGAATACGTCCGTAAGCAGAAGGCGCTTTCGTGGGAAGAGGCTATTCATAAAATGACCGGGAAGCCGGCAGTGAAATTTAATATCGAAAAGCGCGGCCTGATCGGGGAGGGGTTTTATGCTGATGTTGTCGTGTTCAATCCGGAAACGATTGAGGACAAATCAACTATGGAAGAGCCCTATCAATATCCGGTGGGTATTTCGCATGTGCTTATCAATGGTCGGGTAGCGCTCGAAGAGGGTGTTCTCGCACCACGGCGCCTGGGAGTCGTCCTTCGTCAGAAGAAGAGTCTGTTTGGCTGGTAGAGAGGAGGGTGACGTGACAATCGGCTGATGATATGAGAGCATAGGTGAAAATGCATGATTATGGAACCATTGTTCAAGGGAAAGCGCGTAACAGTTTTTGGGCTGGGGCTCAATATGGGTGGCGTAGGTACTGTGAAGTATCTCGTTCGTCATGGCGCCAAAGAAGTAGTAGTGACGGATATGAAGACCAAGGAAGAACTCGAGTCGTCTCTTCAAAAGCTCGCTGGTTTGAAAGGCGTGACCTACGTTCTTGGACAACACCGGCCGGAAGATTTTACGACGGTGGACATGGTGGTAAAAAACCCTATCGTCCCGTGGACCAATGACTATGTGAAGCAGGCACTCCTCCACCATATACCGGTAGAAATGGATTCCAGTCTTTTTTTTCGCCAGTGCCCAGCTCCGATTATTGGTGTGACCGGGAGCAAAGGAAAGACGACTACAGCGTCGCTTATCGCACATATTTTGGAACAAGCGGAACGATCGGTGGTCCGCGCCGGTATCAGTCAGGTGGGCGTTTTGGGAATACTCGATGAGATCGCTCGTGACGAGACGGTTGTTTTTGAACTTTCTTCTTGGCGTTTGTCGGCACTGGGTCGGATGAAGAAGAGTCCTTCGATCGCGGTGCTCACCAATATCTATCCGGACCATTTGAATTACTACAAGACCATGGACGCCTATATGGCTGATAAGGCGCAGATCTTTGCTCATCAGAAAGCAAATGAGGTCTGTGTTGCCAATTTTGATAATGAGTTGGTCCGAGAAATAGTACAGGATGCACCAGGAGTGGTACTGTGGTTTTCGACGAAGCAGGCACTCGAGGGTGATAGCGCCTTTGTTCGTGATGAGACCCTCTTTCTTTCTCATCATGGGAAAGAACAGGTGCTGTTGCCGCTGTCCGATCTTCCCCTACGGGGAGAGCACAACGTCGGAAACGTGTTGGCGGCTGCGTTGGCGGCACTGGCCGCCGGACTTTCGGTCAAGGAAATTCGTAGTGGTATCATGAGTTTTTCGGGGGTTCCACATCGTCTGGAAAAAGTAGCAGAGAAAGAGGGTGTCACTTATTACAACGACACAGCTGCTACGATTCCAGATGCTGCCATTGCTGCTCTCCACTCCTTTTCGGAGCCAGTGATTCTGTTAGCCGGAGGGAGTGATAAGAATCTCGACTTTTCTTTTTTGGCTGAGGAGATACTCAAGCGACCAAAAAAATATATACTCTTTGCTGGAGCTGGTACCGAGAAGCTCGTGCTTGCCATGCGAGCACTCCTTCCAGAAGGGGAAAAGCAACGACCTATTGATATTGTTTCAAGCATGGAAGAGGCTGTTTCGCTCGCCACACAGTGGGCGGAACCGGGGGACGTGGTTCTCCTTTCACCCGGTGCCGCCAGTTTCGGTTTGTTCAGGAATGAGTTTGATCGTGGAGAGCAGTTTCGGGCTGCTGTTGAGCTCTTGTCGTAGGTTTCTTTACTCCCCAGAAACTCTCTTGACGAAAGTTAGAGGAAGGAGTACTATACCCCCAGAGGGTATATTTTTCTCACACCTATGGAAACCGCCAAAAAGTCATCACCGGTTCTCTCGCGCATCGCGCGGATAGAGGGTCAGCTCAAAGGTGTGCGGCGCATGGTAGAGGAAAAGCAGGATTGTCTTTCGGTGATCGCCCAAATCACGGCCATACGCGAAGCGGTCGCCATGCTCGGAGTGGAACTTCTGAAAGACGATATCGCCTGCAAATGGGAAGGCAAAAAAACGATTGACGAAGCCTATCTCAAATCCCTGTTTAAAATGCAGTAGTACCTTAGACTTTAGAGTCATAATCCAAACCAAACGAGGAACAAACATATGGACATGTCAGAGTACCTTATCAAAATGCGGCCGAACAATCACATCCTCGTCTTAGGCGGGAGTGGCGGAATTGGTTCGGAGACTGTTCGCGCCTTGGCTGCCAATGGTGCCGAAATCATCACCATCGGCTACGGTGGCAATAAGGACGCTGCTGAAGCCTTGAGGACTCAAATCGAGGCCTGGGGTGTCACAGCCTTCACAGCCCAGATCGATCGTTCAAGCTTTGCTTCTATGGAACAAGCGGCAGAATTGATCGTGCAGCAAGCTCGTCGCGAAATCACTGATGTCGTCGATGCCATTGGTATCTCGCCGAACATCCCGTTCAAGGATTTGACGTTGGAAGACGTCGATCGGGTCTACAACACGAATTATCGAGGGTGTGTAGCCTCCACTAGAGTGCTGGCTGAGCGGATGAAAGCAAGAGGGATAGAAGGGTTGTTTGTCATCATTACTTCGACCAATGGCGACAACTCGTTTTCGGCACAGTCGCTTCCGTACGATGACATGAAGCGCGCACTCGACGGCCTGGTTGTCAGTCTGGCCGAGGAATACGCGCCTTCCAATATCCGTCTCATCGGCGTGGCTCCAGGCTGGATCAATACGGGTATGAATGATTCATTGCCGAAGGGAATGCTCGAGCGTGAAGTGAAGCTCGTTTATTTGGGGCGACAAGGAGAAGCAATTGAGGCGGCTAAGTTTATCGCTGCCGTCATGATGGACTCCCATTCGTACGTCACTGGCACGACATACAAGATCGATGGTGGTTATCCGCGGCGCAACCCGATTCGGCAGGATTGATGCTCATAGGAGGTTTTCGCGAAGGCGAAGCCTCCTTCTTTTTTTCACAGAGTAAATACTTTAAATTTTTCACCTGTAACATTTCACTTGTAACGTGTAACTTTTTATTCTATGTATGATGTCACTATTATCGGAGGTGGACCCGGGGGAGTAGCAGCGGGAGTCTATACAGCGAGAAAACAAATGAACACGCTGTTTCTCACTCAGGATTTCTTGAGTCAGTCCGTCGTCTCTGCTTCCATTGAAAACTGGATTGGAACCGTGACGGTACCAGGCTATGAATTTGGTCAGCAGCTCGAGAAGCATCTGCGTGCTCAGGAAAGTATCGAGATCAAGACTGGCGTGCGAGTGGCCAAAGTCTCTTCACGCACAGAGGGTGGGTACTTGGTTGAGACGGAAGCGGGCGAACAGTACGAGACGAAGACGGTGATCATTGCTTCCGGGGGACGCCATCGTCACCTCGATGTGCCAGGAGAAGAGAAGTTTGCCGGCAAGGGCGTGGTCTATTGTTCTACCTGCGATGCACCTTTTTTCCGTGAGAAGAAGGTGGCTGTAGTGGGGAGCGGGAACTCGGCCCTCGAAGCAGTGGAGGATTTGCTCCCATACGCCAAAGAAATTGTGCTCCTTGTTCGTTCTGGAGAGCTGAAGGGGGATGCTGTGACACAGGAAAAAATCCTGGCTTCACCGAAAGTGAGTGTGCGCTACCATATGACGACGCAGGCGATTTTGGGCGAGGAGAAAGTGACGGGCATGACGGTGCTTGATACGGAGTCGAACACTAAAGAGGATATCGCTCTCGACGGCGTCTTTGTTGAGATTGGCATGGTACCCAATACAGAATTTGTGAAAGAGTTGTTACCGCTCAATGAACGCGGTGAGATCGTGATTGATGGTCGGACCACAGCAACTGCCAAGTCGGGAGTATTTGCGACCGGTGACGCGACTGACATGCCGTACAAACAAAACAATATTTCCGCCGGCTACGGCGTAGTAGCCGCCCTCTCCGCCTATGACTTTGTGCGGAAGGGGAAATGAGTTCTTAGGAGTAGTCACTTGTGCTAAGATGGAAGATGAAATAATACAATACTATGAATGAGTTCGAAAAAAAAGCAAAAGGTCCTTCCTCAGAAGATGCGCAATCAGAGACACTTAAAAGTATCGAGGACGAGTTACTGAGTTTAGGTGAGCCTGATCCATGGGCCGATCAAGAAGATGAGCAAAGACGTTTAATTTTGGAAGCAAAAAGAGACAAGATGCTACTCGAGCAGGCGCAAGCTGAGACTGAGGCAAGGCGACTTGCACAAGCTGCTTTGGCTGAAAGAGCAGAAGTGGTGACAGTAGCACATGATCAGGAACAGGAAGACAACGTTCGGGCCATGGCCATTGAAGCTCAGATAAAAGGCATAGAACCGGTACCAGAATTATTACGAGTAAGTGACCTTACGCCTGCCTTGAGACAGTATGTAGGAGTGTATAATGCTTTGTTTGCAGAGTACGATAGATTATTTGCGGAAAGTGAGAATCTTAAAAAATCTGAAGAAAAACCACAACGCGGTGGGGACGGGGAAAAAGAGAGATTTAGCCGACCCTCTTTTCAGAAGCTACGAGAGGCAAATCAAGTACTCACGGCGCTTTTATTTGGTTACCGAAGTACGGTGAAGTCTGTAGACGCTCAAGGCAGGGAAGTATTTACCAAGGAATACTTTATTGATTTGCCTCGACCGACACGCGAAGATCCAGATGAGTCAGAGCAGTCGATGAGGACTCGGGGAGAGGAAGAATACCAGGCGTTGGTGCACCAGGACCCCGGACTACTTCTTGAGCTCGCACGGCATCGCCGTGCAGAATATGTGGCAGAGGCCACTCGAAATGATCCAAGCAACCCACTTTCTCAGAATCAACAGTTCCAGATTGCGCTCAGTGCAATAGAAAAAGCTCAAGCAGAGGAGGGGTAGTGACCCCCTGTCTTTACAGGAAGTAAAAAGTGTGCTATAATGGATTTACAAGTGAGAAGACGGGCCGCCTGACGAAAGTCAGTCGAGCCTCGGCAGAGAAGACGGGTGCCCTGTATGGGGAACCCGTTTTCTTTTTCCGAGAGAGTGCCCTCTAGGGCTCTGTCTCGGGGAAACCCGAAAAACCGCTCTTTAAAAACCAAAAATAAAAACACAAACAAGCAGGGTATGTTCCCATACTCTCGCCTCTTCGCATAGAGGCAAAATTAGCGGCCAGTTGAGACTTCGTGCTCCTGGCCGCTTCACATTTTTAGGGGTTGAAATGTCGCTCCTTTCGGGCTATACTGAGCCAGATGCCCGGTAGTAGAACTTTGAAGGTATTTGGCTAGAACAAGCCTCGTCATCGTTTCTACTCACGGGGTATATGAGAAGCGTCACATTATTATTTTTTAGACTTCGTTTGTTCGAAGTTTCACTACCGGGTATGGAAGTTTTCGAAATTGAGGGCGGGAAAAAACTGAAAGGTGAAATTGCAGTATGTGGTTCCAAAAATGCCACTACGCCGATTTTGGCTGCGACGCTTCTTACAAAGGAGACCTGTGTTATTTCCAATATCCCTCTTATCGAGGATGTGTTTCGCATGCTGGAGATACTTGAAAGTATGGGCGCGGTGGTGGAGTGGCGAGGCAAACGAACAGTAGCTATCACAGCCAAAAACATTGACCCTGCCAAGATGAGTGTGGAAGCTGTCAAGAAGCTTCGTTCCTCGATTCTACTCTTAGGATCGTTGCCGGCTCGTTTTGCTTCTTTTTCTTTTTATCATCCTGGTGGTTGCGTTATTGGTGCACGGCCGGTGGGCACGCATTTTGATGCCCTGCTCAAGCTCGGGGTACACGTCGTAGCCAAGGGGAAGTCTTACGCGGTGGATGCGAGCAAGCGGAAGCCCGCACAGGTGGTACTGCGAGAGATGTCTGTGACAGCGACGGAGAACGCCATGATGGTGGCAGCCAGTATGCCGGGCAAGACCGTCATCAAGATTGCCGCGGCCGAACCGCATGTAGAGGATTTGGGAAAATTTCTAATTGCCATGGGGGCGAAGATAGAAGGCCTGGGGACACATACACTCTCCATTACCGGCGTCAAAAAATTACGAGGAGCCACACATACGATTATTCCCGATCATAATGAGGCGGCCACTTTCCTCATTTTGGGCGTAGCAACAGGGAGTGCGCTGACGGTCAAGAACGTACGAGTGGAGCACGTGGATATTGTGCTTGAAAAATTGCGCGAATTTGGAGCGGACTTTGTGGTGAAGAAAAATAAAATTACCGTGGTGCCAGCGAAAAAATTACGAGCTGTTGCCAAAGTAGATACTCGGACGTACCCCGGTTTGCCGACCGATGTGCAGGCGCCGTTTGGGGTATTGGCTACTCAGGCAGAAGGGGAGACGCTGATTTTTGATACTATTTTTGAGGGGCGTTTCAATTATGTGCCTGAGCTTGAAAAAATGGGCGCGCGGGCGGTAGTGCTTAATCCGCACCAGGTTGTTCTCTCAGGAAAGACGCCGCTTCGAGGAACGCTGATCAAAAGCTATGATTTGCGTGCCGGGGCAGCGTTGATTATCGCCGCACTGGCAGCCGAGGGGACAACAGTGATTGAGGAAATTTATCAGGTGGATCGTGGGTATGAGCGGATTGAAGAGCGTCTTCAAAAAATTGGAGCCCGCATAACGAGAAAGACACTATGAAATGGGATATGCAGGCATTTTTTCCACGCAAGATCGGTATTGACCTGGGAACGGCCAATACTCTCGTGTTTGTGCCGGGCAAGGGAATCGTCATCAACGAGCCTTCGGTGGTGGCTATTTCTCTCACTGAGAACAAAGTGCTGGCTGTCGGGAACGAAGCGAAAGAGATGCTCGGGCGGACACCGGACACTATCGTGGCCAGTCAGCCACTGCGAGACGGTGCCATTGCGGACTATCGGATTACGGAAGCCATGCTCAAGTATTTCTTGGGCAAAGTGGCTGGACGGGTACGATTGTTTCGTCCGGAAGTGGTGCTTTCTATTCCGGCTGGGATTACCTCAACCGAGCGACGGGCGGTGATCGATGCAGCACTGAAAGCTGGAGCCAAGGCGGCGTATGTGGTCAAGGAGCCTATCTTGGCAGCTATCGGAGCAGGGATTCCGATTCATACAGCGCAGGGGAACATGATTATCAATATTGGTGGCGGCACCTCGGAAATCGCTATTATTTCTCTCGGTGGTGTAGTGGCTTCGCACAGCGCTCGTGTGGGAGGAAACAAAATTGACCAGGCTATTTCTGACTATATCAAGCGCAAGTACAGTCTCGCTATCGGTGATCGCACGGCTGAAGAAATCAAGATGAAAATCGGTTCGGCTATCGCCCAGGTCAAAGAAGACCATATGGATGTGCGTGGCCGTGACCTGATGGGCGGACTCCCGAAGACAGTAACGGTATCTTCAAACGAAGTAACGGAAGCCATCCAGGATGAACTGCGAGAAATTATCAATGTCATCAAGCAAGTGCTCCAGGAAACACCGCCAGAGCTCGCTGCGGACATCATGGACAAAGGGATGGTGCTTTCCGGTGGGACAGCGCAGCTCCGCTATCTCGACCAGCTGATTTCAAAGACGATCAATGTGCCCTGCTATGTGGCGGATGACCCGGCCTTTTGCGTGGTGAAAGGAACCGGAATCGTACTCGAGAATCTCGATCTTTACAAGCGAAGTATTATGCTCGCTAAATAGGAGAATGTTTGTGTAAAAATAATCAGAAGATTTCCCTTTTTCATCTTCGCTTTTCCCGAACATTTCTGACTCGCTCTGTCGAACAGGGAGCTAGTTGGTCGAAGCATCCCATTGCGCTCGACTGTTACCGACTCGTTCATCAGAAATGTGACCGGGAAAAGCGAGGCGAAGAAAAATGAAATTCTTCTGACACTTCTTACTATGACAATAGGTATCGATGCTTCGCGAGCGTTTTTGAAACGACGCACGGGGATAGAGGAATATAGCTATCAGGTGATCAGACATCTGCGTGACGTGCTGCCCGCTGAGACAGAGGTGGTGCTCTACGTGAGAAAAAAGCTTTCGTTTGCACACGGTCAGTGGTCTCTTGCACTCCCTGAAATAGATTTTACGCTCCCTGATAACTGGCGGGTACGCGCCATCTGGGCGCCACGGTTCTGGACGCAGGTGGGACTGTCGCTCGAGATGTTTTTTCATGCCCCTGACGTGCTCTTTGTGCCCGCTCATACGGTGCCGTTTATCCATCCCAAGAAGACGGTTGTGACCATTCATGGACTGGAGTATGAGTTTTGTCCCGAAGGATACTCGTTTTGGGAGCGTCTCTATATGCATGTTTCTATCAAGTTTTCCTGTAAGGCAGCGAGTACGGTAGTGTGTGTGTCACAAAACACCAAGCGTGACGTGATGAACCTGTACCAGGTATCGGAGGAGAAGATACAGGTGGTATCCGAAGGATATGAAAACAATATCCAATTTTCAACCCGCCTGCCGGACGGGCAGGTTTCCAATTTCCAATCAAATTCCAATGAATTAATTTCTCAAATGGAGAAACCGTACTTGTTATTTATCGGAAGACTAGAAGAGAGAAAAAATATCGTGAGAATTATAGAGGCGTTTGAGATTCTGAAGGAAAAATATGATATCCCGCATGAATTTATTCTTGTAGGGAAACCAGGGTATGGATATGAAAAAATCAAACAGAAAATAGCAAACAGCAAATACAAGAGTGTAATAGTCGAGAAAGGATATGTAGATGAGGCGGGAAAATGGAATCTTCTCAAAAATGCGGATGTTTTTCTCTTTCCGACCTTGTACGAAGGGTTCGGCATCCCGGTCCTTGAGGCACAAAGCGTGGGAGTACCAGTGATAACGTCAAACACCTCGTCACTCCCTGAAGTAGCGGGAGAAGGAGCGGTCTTGGTCGATCCAGAGAGTACGGAAGGCATTGCAGAGGGCTGCCGGAGAAACATCCACCAAATTGACACGCAGGCCACCGGCTTCAGCAACCTTGAAAAGCCCTTCGACGATATCAGCCTTGATCGCCACAAGCAGCACTCAATCGACGCCATAGTTGATTCTATTTTTGTATCCGAGTTTGCACGATCTCCCGAAGCTGCGCGCGAGCGCCTCTCGGAAGCACTCGAACTTGCCCTCAA
>CAZHDL010000003.1:0-18264 GCA_964531045.1 uncultured Bdellovibrionales bacterium
CATTTTGGTTGGATTTGTAGCTCTTTTAGCAGACTGGTTTCGTCACTGGGCCTGGTTTGGTGGGAATCGCGACAATGAAAACAGGGGGCAGTTCCAGGGTATTCTTATGGTGGTAGCGATCATTTTGTCTTTACTGGCACCGCTTGCTGCCATGCTCATGCAATTAGCTATTTCTCGAAAGCGGGAATTTTTGGCAGATGCTTCTGGTGCTCTTCTCACTCGGTACCCTGAGGGTTTGGCGAGTGCGCTTGAGAAAATCTCCGGTGATACGGAGCCGCTCGAGGCAGCCAATCGTGCGACAGCCTCTCTCTATATTGCTAACCCATTCAAAGGGAAAAAAATGGCGACATTCTTTATGACGCATCCACCTATGGCAGAGCGGGTGGCTGCTTTGCGGGGAATGGAGGTCAAATAACTCTTGTGTATGGCTTCTCCGTATCAGGAATTTGTCCGTAAGGCCAAGGAGCGTTTTGCGGAAAATCAAAAGAAGAAACTTCTTCCCAAGAGCGGAGTGGAATTTACGGCACATGCTCGATACAAAATGAGTCAGTATGGCTTGAGCGAACAGAAGGTACGAGGAGTCATGAGAAATCCCAAACGGACAGAAAGGGGTATTGCTCCGAAAACAGCGGCAGTCATGCAGCCGGTCGGTTTGAAGGTGGTAGCCGGAAAAGAAGTGTGGAAACAAGAGTTGTGGGTCATGTATCTGAAGAAAAAAAAGAAGACGGCACTCGGGACAGCACTACCGGAAATAACCCGCATTATCAGCGCCTGGCGTTACCCTGGAGTGAGTCCGAAACGAAGCCCTATTCCCGAGGAGATTTGGCAAGAATTTGAAGACGGGAGTATACTGGAAGAAGAATAATTTTGTAATAAGTCTCTTATGGAAACAGAACAGCCATCGTCACCAGCACCTGAGACGCCGGTCACCCCCGCTCCCGTGCAGGAAGCAGCACAGAAACAGTCGGCCTTTGATGCAAAGGATATCGAGGAGAATAAGGTGGTGGCAGCGATTGCCTATATCTGGATTCTCTTTTTGGTGCCGCTTTTGGCAAAGAAGGAAAGTTCATTCGCTCAGTTTCATGCCAAACAGGGTCTGGTACTCTGTGTGGCTGCCATTATCTTCTCAGTTATTCCGGTGTTGGGCTGGTTAGCCAATCTGGTTTTGTTCGTGGTGGCTCTGATTGCCATCGTGAAGACGTTGTCAGGAGAAGCTTGGGAAATTCCGTATGTGCGTGATGCGGTGAAAAAAATCAACCTGTAAAAACCGAAGCGAGGACACAGAAAAAACAAGGCGAATCCCGCCTTGTTTTTTGTTTTCAACGGAGGTTCTTTTTCTAAAATTCCATATAGGGTATACTGGGGGAGTATCGTTTTTCTACGATGAGTCTATAAATAACGTTTTTTCTCATGAAACAAACAAAAATTGTGGCCACGATTGGTCCCGCATCCGAATCCAAAGAGATGCTCCGCGCCCTGGTTCTTGCTGGTATGAATGTGGCGCGGCTCAACTTTTCTCATGGTGAGCATGCTTGGCACAAGGAAATTATTAATCGTTTGCGAGAGTTGTCACATGAACTGCGGGTACCGATTGGTATTCTGGCAGATATGCAGGGACCCCGCATCCGCACGGAGCTTGTAGGGGAGCTTGTAGTAAAGCGGGGTGATCGGGTTTTGGTGAGTGATATTGGAAATCGTGCCATGCTCTCGGATGAGGCGATGCCAACAGTGCTGCTTGATATGGCTGGTATCATAGCTGGCGTAGAGGTAGGGCATGCCATTTTGATTGAAGACGGGACACTTGAGTTGACGGTGATTGAAAAAGAGCCACATGCTGTTTTGGCTGAGGTGAAGAATGACGGCACGATCAAGAATCGCAAAGGGGTGATTCTTCCAGATTCTACTCTGACCCTTTCCATTCTTTCAGAAAAAGATTTGCGAGACCTACACTTTGTTTTGGAAGAAGGAGTGGACTTTATTGGTCTTTCTTTTGTGGGAAGCGCTGCTGATATTGAGAGTGTTCGTGCTGAAATGGTGCGAACTCTTGGCGCGGAAGCACACCTGCCACAGATTGTTGCCAAGATTGAACGGAAAGAAGCTATTAAGAATCTCAAGGAAATTATCGTCGCTACGGACGCGGTAATGGTCGCCCGTGGTGACCTGGGAATTGAAATGCCCGCAAGCGAGGTGGTTATTTTGCAGAAACATATTATTGCAGAGAGTCTTCGGTCTGCTAAGCCGGTGATCGTGGCAACGCAGATGATGAAGTCCATGACAGAAAATCCTCGTCCAACCCGCGCCGAAGTCAGTGATGTGTCAAACGCGGTTATCGATCACGCAGATGCTGTCATGCTTTCCGAAGAGTCGGCTATGGGAAAGTATCCGCGAGAGACCGTGGCGATGATGACGGAGATTATTGAAAAAACAGAAGAGTCCCCGTTTGATAATCTGTACCAGACGCTGGATCTTAATTTCAGAAATGAATACGCCATTGTTATCCGGAGTGTGTACGAGCTTGCCAAGAGCTTCCATACCAAGGCCATCATTGTCTTGTCTGTCAGTGGCTATACGGCGCGTCTCTTGTCGCATTTTCGTCCGGACAGCCAAGTTTTAGTGGCAACCAACAGTCGGGAGACCTGGCAGGAACTTTCTCTCGTATGGGGAGTGGTGCCATATCTCTATGAGGGGGATCAGATGAATTCCTTTACCGATCGTCTGATGAAGGAAGCCAAGGAAGACGGGCGATTGTCCCATGGTGACCAGGTGGTCATCTTTCATGGTCGGACTCCTGACCAGGAAACCCTCAAGCTTGTCGGAATTCGGGAAGTTCGCTAGACTGTTTTCTGTGTCGGTTGGCACAGAAATGGAGATGTCGCATAGTGGCCGAGTGCGCTCGCTTGGAAAGCGAGTAGGGTGCAAGCCCTCGAGAGTTCGAATCTCTCCATCTCCGCAACGAGTTTTACGAGGTAAGGAGTGAGAGATGAGAAGCGTATGCTCCGAAGGAGTGAATCCCTCCTCTTCTCTCAAAGAAAAAATGACGTCCAGTGGGCGTCATTTTTGTTTCCTTGAATCGCAACTTATAGTATGATAGGAACGTTATTCTTTTTTTCATGCTATGCGCACGTACACGCTTGATGCCAATAATATGATGACGCTCGAAGCGGCCTACGATGAGTTCGAACGGGTCTTTGAACTTCCGGAATACTTCGGTCGCAATGAAGATGCTCTTGAGGAGTGTCTGTCTGATCTGGCGGATCGCGAGGGATCAATCAGTATTATTGTGGAGCATGCAGATGCTTTGAATGAGAGACTGAGAGAATGGAAGACACTGTCCGGGATGTTTTTGGAAAACCCCTATATTTCTCTCGTGGAGGAAAAGGATGATTTCTAGAGATGCTTCTTGCCCCACGTATTGAGGGCGCAGATAAGCGGAGAGAGACTCTTGCCTCGTTTTGAGAGCGCATATTCAACTCGGGGAGGGATTTCTGCGTAGGCTTTGCGAAGAACGAGCTGATCAGCTTCGAGTTCACGGAGTGACTGAATAAGCATTTTTTCACTTACCCCAGGGATGAGTTTTTTGAGCTCCCCATAGCGTTTTGTACCACTGGAAAGATGCCACAGGAGAATGGTTTTCCATTTTCCAACAATCAGTCGGAGGGTTTTTTCGATGGGGCATGACGGCTGTGGAGAGTCTTTTTTCATAGGTCTCTATACTTACTATTATGTAGGTACTTGTATAATAGTATGTATTAATGTATATTGCAAGGGTACACTAATATTTTAATCATGTACGTCTATGTCGAATGTTCTCGAGGCTCTCAAGTGGCGCTATGCCACCAAGCAGTTTGATACGGAGAAAAAGCTGTCAGCGGAACAGCTCTCTACACTTAAGGAAGCACTTCGTTTGGCGCCGTCGTCTTTTGGATTGCAGCCGTGGCACTTTATCGTAGTGGAGAATGCTGAGTTGCGCACAAAGCTTCGTGCTGCCGGATATGACCAGCCACAGATAACCGATGCATCGCACCTTGTGGTGTTGGCAACAGAAAAGAATGTGGATGCTGCCTTGGTGAAAAAATACATGGAGAGTATCGCTGCTGCCAAGGGGATTACCCTGACTGATTTGGCCGGATTTGATGGTATGTTGAATGGAGCCATTGCTGCCAAGGGTGAAGAGGGTGCTCGTGATTGGGCGGCTCGCCAGGTCTATATTGCTCTCGGTGTTTTGTTGACCGCAGCCGCACTGGAAGGGATTGATGCGGCTCCAATGGAAGGATTTGATCCGAAGGCCGCTGACGAGATTCTTGGCTTGGAGGAGCGAAATCTTTCTTCTCGCGCCATTGTTGCTCTGGGTTTTCGTGGAGCGGATGCGGCTGCTCTTGCTCCAAAAGTGCGGTTCAGTGAGGCTGAGATTTTTACCACGGTGTAATTTTCTCTTGTATGCAGACGGTTTTCTACGAAGCGGCGTCTCGTGGTTTCGCCAAGAACGATTGGCTGACAACACGCTACTCCTTTAGCTTTGCCGGTTATTATGATCCGGAGCGAATGGGTTTTGGAGCGCTTCGGGTAGTTAATGATGACAGTATTGCTCCTGGAGCGGGCTTTGGTCGGCATCCCCATGACAACATGGAAATTATTACCATTCCGCTGTCCGGAGCCCTTCGGCATGAGGATAGCATGGGAAATGGAGCAACGATCGAAGCGGGCGAAGTACAGGTGATGAGCGCGGGAAGTGGGGTTGAGCACGCAGAGTACAATGCTTCAACGACGGAAGTATTGCAGTTGCTGCAAATTTGGATTCTTTCGAGTGTTCATGACGGCGCACCCCGCTATAATCAAAAGCGTTTTGATCCTCAGGATTATGAAAACACCTTGCTCTCCGTGGTTTCGCCGTATGGTGAAAAAGATACCCTGGGTATCTTCCAAGAAGCACGAATCTTTTTGGGACGATTTACCGCGGAGCAGGAATTTGATTTTTCTTTCCGCGCACCTGGGCAGGGGGCATTCTTCTTCGTCATTGAGGGGGAGGCGATTGTTGCAACAACCAGACTGGCTGCACGTGACGCTCTTGGGGTATGGGAGACGGAAACGTGCCATGTTACGGCTTTGCCTGGGGCATTTCTCCTCGTCATACAGGTTCCGATGATGCAGTAATATCTCTGTGATATACTGAGAGCGTAAGAAATTAATGAGGTAGCGTATGATAACGGATTTCATGGACTTTGTCCGAAAACAGGGAGTAGTAGGGTTGGCGGTAGGGTTTATCTTGGGTGGTGCGGTTTCAAAAGTGGTGACTGCTCTGGTGACTGATATTATCAATCCGATTTTGGGTGTCATACTGGGAGCGGCCGATGGGTTGAAGACAGCCACACTCAAGCTTGGCCCGGTAGAGCTTCTCCTGGGTGATTTTCTGAGCGTTCTCATTGATTTTCTGGTAATCGCACTGGTGGTGTATTACGGTATCAAATTGCTCAAGTTGGATACTCTTGATAAAAAGGGCTAAAAGAGCCGAAAAGGAGAGAAAAGACGATTCTTGAGAGTCGTTTTTTCTTTTTCCTCACCGGCTGTTCATATTGTTGCTGAGGAGTATACTGAGAGCAGAGAAAATTTTTAACGAGTGTCCTATGATTCAGAAAAAAAAGACTGATATTGGCAAGGCGTCCCTTTTATTACATAAAAAATTACGTGGGAAAGTGAGTATAGTGCCGAAAATGGCAGTCAGAAACAAGCAGGATCTCTCTTTGGTGTATACGCCAGGTGTCGGGGCTGTTTCTTCCTATGTGGCGACCCATAAGGATAAAATGGCTGAATATACCATGAAGGGGAACACTGTGGCGGTTATTTCTGATGGCTCTGCTGTGCTGGGACTCGGTAATATTGGTCCGGAAGGAGCCTTACCGGTCATGGAAGGCAAGGCGATGCTCTTTAAAGCACTTTCTGGTATCGATGCCTTTCCCCTCGTTCTCGCTACTCAGGATACGGAAGAAATTATTGCAACTATCAAAAATATTGCGCCCGTGTTTGGGGGGATAAATCTGGAGGATATCTCGGCTCCGCGCTGCTTTGAAATCGAGCGACGGCTGCAGGAGATGCTTGATATACCGGTCCTCCATGACGATCAGCATGGAACAGCTCTCGTAGTGCTCTCGGGTTTGATCAATGCTCTTAAGGTCGTGAAGAAAAATCCGAAGCAGATACGTATCGTCATTTCCGGGTCAGGAGCAGCGGGCACTGCTATTGCTGAGCTCTTGATACTTTTTGGGGTAGGAGATGTTGTGATGCTTGATAGTAAAGGAATCCTTCATAAGGAGCGTACAGATTTAACTGAGGAAAAGCAGGCGTTGGTAAAAAAGACGAATAAGGAAGGGAAAAAAGGAGGACTGGATGAATCTCTTTTGGGAGCGGATGTTTTTATCGGTGTTTCCAAGGGTAACACCGTACAAGAACGACATGTGCGAAGTATGGCAAAAGGAGCTATTGTGTTTGCCCTGGCCAATCCTCTCCCCGAAATTATGCCTGATCTCGCCAAGAAAGCCGGGGCGGCCGTGGTAGCAACTGGTCGATCAGACTTTGCTAATCAGATTAATAACTCACTGGGATTCCCTGGAATTTTTCGAGGTGCACTGGATCATAAGGTAAAAAAAATTACAGATCAGATGCTTATTCGTGCGGCGCGTCATTTGGCGGCGCTTGTCGTTAAGCCAACAGCGGAGCGTATTGTTCCGAATACATTTGATCCGGCGGTTGTCAAAGCGGTGGCACGAGCCATTCGTTAAGAGTTTTATCGAAAGAGGGAAAGGCATCGTCTTCAAAGCGATGCCTTTTATGCTATACTAAAAGCATTCGTAATTGAGCGAGATTTTCAAAATTTCAAAAGAGTATGGAAGAGCAAGAGACAACGGAAGAAGGAAAGGGTGTGCCAACAAAAAAAACATCACATGAGGCATTTTTTGGAACCATGCTTTTGATAAGTGGTATACTTCTTCTTCTGCTTCTCTTGGGTGGAATCGGTTTTGGTGGGTACTATGGTTGGCAGGAAAAGAAAGAGCAGGGGGCACTGCCTTCTATTGGGGGGCTCTCAACGCTCGAATCGGCTTCTCCTCAGCAAAAAGAGAAGGACGAGAAAGAAAAATCACCTACTGCAGATAGCGGACAACCTGTTTCTGTAACAGGAATGACGGAGGAGCAGATAGGTGTGAAAGCAAAAGGGACCGACGTACGGGTGTTAAATGGAGGAGCCGCCAAGGGAAGTGCCGGCAGCGTGGTGACTTTGCTTGAAAAGGAAGGGTACACCAAGGTGGCGCTCGGGAATACGACGGGAAACTATACTGGTGTAGTGGTGTATTTTGGAACTGGCCTTGAAAAAGAAGCAGAAGTCGTCAAGAAGTCACTGCTCAAGACTTATCCAAAAGCCGAGACGAAAGCGGCTTTATTAGACAATAAAGAAACAACAGTGGGGGCTATTACGGTGATTTTGGGGAAGTAGTACTGGGTACTTGGTGTGTTTTGTGATGAAATAAAAAGAAAAGTATGAGCCTGCGTCTTAAGGTGTTTCTGGTTATCGGAACAGTTTTGATGCTGTTTTTCTTAGTAGTGAATCAGTTGATTTCTTTTTTGGTGATACGGGATTTTTCAGAATTGGAATACCGAGAGAGCGAGCGGAATGTTTCTCGAGTGGTAGATGCCTTGGGAAATCGTCAGGATTCATTGGACGTGAAGCTTGGTGATTGGGCACAGTGGGATGATACCTACCAGTTCATGATCGATCGTAATGAACGCTATATCCAGTCTAATCTTCAGAATGAATCATTTGGATTGTTGGAAATCAACACAGTAGCCCTGTTTGATCTTGAGGGACAAGCGGTTTTTGAGAAGCAGGTACGAAATGGAGAGGAAGAGTCATTCTCTCAGGATTTTCGACAACATCTTTCCGAGGATGTCGTGAAAGAGTATCGGTTTTCAGAGGATGTTCATCAAGAGATACTCCTCCTGCCGGAGGGTATTCTTTTGTATGTCGCTCGTCCTATTAGTTCAAGCGATGGGACGGCGCCGATAAATGGATATATCGTTTTTGGATACTTTTTCGATGAGGCGGTCATCACGGACCTTTCTCGAATCACTCATCTGCGTATTCAGTCGATTTTCCAATCGGATTCCCAGAAAGAGTTTTCTGAAATACGACAGCACCTTTCTCAAGAAAACCCCATATTCATCAAAAAATCAGAAAATGAACGCGAGATTTCCGGGTACGCATTTTTTGGAGATACCCATGGTGAACCGATATTTTTTCTCCGGGTTTTGATGGATCGTGATATTTATCAGCACGGACAGGAAAGTGTTGTTTTGTTTACTCAAACCATGGTGGTAATGATGGTTTTATTTGGTGCTCTGCTTTTTTTCCTCCTGAACCGACTAGTATTACAAAAGTTAACCGATCTAGGAAGGCAAGTACGGAAAGTACAGGAAGATGGATATGCAGAAAATTTGATTTCCCTTCCAGGACGTGACGAGTTTTCTCACTTGGCTGATCGTATCAATGACATGCTGCGTGCTCTCCATGAGATGGAAATAAAACGAAAGGAAAGTGAGAAGCGATTTCGCACTATTGCGGATTCCGCACCGGTTATGATCTGGATGTCGGATACACAAAAGAAGTACAGCTATGTGAATCAGGTATGGCTTGATTATACGGGGAAGTCTCTGGCGGACGTTCTTGGTGACGGTTGGCAGTCAAGTGTTTTCGCTGATGATCTCCGTGTCTTGAAAGAGGCCTGTGACAGATCTTTTGTTGAACAGAAGCCATTTAGTGTCGAATATCGACTCCGACGAGCCGATGGACAGTATGGTTGGGTATTTGTTCGGGCGATACCTCATTTCACGGTGGAGCGGGTTTTTTTGGGTTACATAGGGTCTTGTGTTGATATTACTGAGCGGAAGGAAGCTGAAAATCAGAAACAGCAGTATATTGAAGAGATAGAAAAAATGAATCGTATTATGGTTGAACGTGAGCTGAGAATGATTGAGCTTAAAAAGGAGATACAGGCGCTGAAGAATACAGGACGAGTTCTTTAAAAGCCGCAAGAGGCTCTATTTTTCGTTTTTACTCGTTATGATTATTGTATGCGCATAGAACAAAAACAATGGACAATTGGTGGTGGATGGAAGAAATATGGAGGGGACGAATCGGTGAGTGATCCCCAGTTAGTGCTGGTATTTGGTGCCGTTGATCTGGTTCCGAAGCAGGAGCTCTTTGCGGAGGTGCGTTCTTTTTATCCAAACGCCCATATTGTGACCTGTAGTACCGCTGGAGAAATACTGGGAACGACGGTCTCGGAACATTCTTTGGCAGTAACAGCTATTCGTTTTGAAAAAACACAGCTTCAGTTTGCAGTTGCAGACATACAAAAACCGGAGGAAAGTGTTGCTACCGGAAAAAAATTAGCCGATGCTCTTCCAAAGGACGGCTTGGTTCATGTGATGGTCTTTTCGGATGGTTTGAGGGTAAATGGAACCGATTTAGTGACAGGGCTCAACGAGAATCTTTCGAGTGCTATAGCCGTCACCGGTGGATTAGTGGGTGGCGGGAATGAGTTTCAACACACGTACTGTGGTTTGGATGAGGTGCCACAGGAGGGAAAGGCGGTAGTTATTGGTTTTTATGGAAGTGATTTCCAAGTACGGTATGGCGCAGTCGGTGGGTGGGATGTCTTTGGTCCAAAGCGCACCATTACGAAAGCGACAAAGAACGTTCTTTTTGAACTGGATAATCAGCCGGCACTTGCATTGTACAAGACGTATTTGGGAGAGCGGGCAGCGGAACTTCCGGGCGCCGGTCTCTTGTTCCCGCTCAGTCTTGATTTGCATAGCGAGTCAGGAGAGGGAGTCGTCCGCACCATTTTGGGCGTCAATGAGGAGGAACAGAGCATTACTTTCGCTGGTGATATGCCAGTCGGTGTGTCGGCGCAGCTTATGCGGGCAAACTTTGATCGGCTCGTTGGTGGAGCAGCTGATGCTGCCAGTATGGTGAGAGAGCAGGGTATTACGCCTAGTCTGGCGATTCTTATCAGTTGTATTGGGAGAAAATTAGTGCTGAAGGATCGTATTGAGGAAGAAACTGAGGCGGTGCAGTCAACGCTTGGGGAGGGTGTTGTGATGACGGGCTTTTATTCGTATGGGGAAATTTCTCCCTTTGCTCCAGCGAAAAAACAGTGTCAATTGCACAATCAAACAATGACCATCACCACTTTTTACGAAGGGTAAATAAAAAAGCAGCTTGTTTTTTGTATGCACAAACTTCTCGAGCGACAATTGAGGCAGTATTTGGGTGAGGGAAAAAAAATACCGCAATCCCTAGCACCTATTTTTGCTGCTATCAGTGAATCGTATGAGCATTTCGATGAGGATAAAATACTGATCGAACGTTCTCTCGATGTAAGTTCCAAAGAGTTGAATGGTCTGACAAGTCGATTGAGGGCGGAAGCAGAAAAAGAGCAGGCAAAAGTTCAGGAACTGGCCAACAAGAATCAGTTGCTCGAAAATACGAAGTTGGCCATGGCGAATATTCTTGAGGATGTTACGGAATCCGAGAAGGAGCTTCAGAAAAAAACAGAGGATCTCTTGAAGTTTCAACAAGCAGTTGAAACGGGTTTTGATCACGTGGTGATTGCTGATACCAACGGAAAAATACTCTACGCCAATCATGCTGCGGAGCTTCTCACGGGGTATTCGAAAGAAGAAATGCTGGGGAAAACACCCGCTTTGTGGGGGAAACAGATGCCACAGGAGTTTTATGATGCCATGTGGCGTACGATAAAAATTGAAAAGAACAGCTATGCTGGAGAGCTGACCAATAAACGAAAGGATGGGACGAAGTATCTGACGACGCTGCGTATTTCGCCGATCTTTGATACGAGAGGGGAACTCCAGTTTTTTGTTGGTATCGAGCGCGATATTACTGAGGAGCGGAAATCTCAATTGAGAATTGTGCGGCATGCATCGGAACTCGAACGAGCCAATACCCATATAGCAGAAGAAAAAAATCGAGCCGAAAGCATCCTTCGTTTTTTGAAATCTATTGGTGAGGGAGTTTTTGCTACGGACAATGAAGAGAAAATTATTTTTATGAATGAAGCCGCGGAACTTTTGTCAGGGAGAGCGCTTCATGAGGCAGAAGGGCTTCTGGCGAGTGATGTTTTTCAACTTATTCGCAAGAAACAAGAAGGGGAAGAAAAATTGAGGGTAACAAAAAAAGTGTTGCAGGAAAAAAAGACGTACGCTTTCCCTGTCAAAACATTTATTCTTCGAGGTGATAAGGAAATTGCAGTTTCCGGTACGTGTTCTCTTATTCGTGATGAACAGCATGGCGTCATCGGTTCTATTACGGTATTTCAGGATATTACCAAAAAACACGAGCTCGATCAGATGAAGGACAGCTTTCTGTCTGTGGCTGCTCATCAGCTGCGTACACCTCTTGGGAGTATGCGTTGGAGTATGGAGCTTCTTTTGAATGGCGATCTCGGTAAATTGCCAAAGGGGGCAACGGAGGTGGTGGGTCAGATATATGAGAATAGCCAGCGGATGATCCAGTTGGTGAATGATCTCTTGAATGTGGCTCGGATGGATCAAAATAAGGGTCGTGAGGAAAAAAAGACAACGGATATAGTGGATATTTTGGATCAGGTGTTGAAAACAATGAAGCCGGAAGCCGAGCGGCGGGGTGTCACGCTTTCTTTTAAAAAAGAAAAGAAAGCATTTCCAGCCATGATGGTGCCCCCGAAGCATTTTTATGAGGCGATGGAGAACTTGATATCAAATAGTATCAAGTACAATAAGCAGGATGGATCGGTGAAAGTAAAGGTACAGGAGGAGAAGGACGGCTTACTCATTACTGTTGCTGATACAGGTATTGGCATACCGGAAATGGCACAGTCAAAAATATTCTCTAAATTTTTTCGTGCGGAGAATGCTGTTTTGAAGGAAACGGAAGGTAGTGGACTCGGTCTTTCTGTGGTAAAATCATATTTGGAAGAAGCAGGAGCGACCATTGCTTTTGAAAGCAAGGAACATGTCGGGACTACTTTCTTTGTTCGGCTGCCGTTTCATTCGACAGCATCTTAGCTTTAATTGAGGTTTTTATCCTATGGTTGCAGGTAAATATGTTCTTGTTGTTGAAGATGACCCATTCTACTCCAAAATTTATAAAACGAAATTAGCCAAGGAAAAAATTGATTCCCAATTGGTAGGAAACGGCAATGAAGCGCTCAAGGCTGTACAGGTACTGCGGCCAGGGCTCATTCTCCTTGACCTCATCATGCCAGGTAAAGATGGCTTTGAAACATTGGCTGAACTGAAGGCAGATCCGGCCGTGAGAGATATTCCAGTCATCGTGCTCTCCAATCTCAGTCAGGAGGAGGACATGCGGCGCATCAAGGAACTAGGGGCAATAGAATATCTTGTGAAGGCAAATGTTCCTATTCAAGAAGTTATTGATAAAGTGAAACATAATCTGGGGTTGTAGGTTCTATGAAGGATATTCTCACTCATGACGAGCTCAAGGCACTTCTGCTTGATGCTGGCGTGGTAGAGGAAAAAGACATCGAGTTGGCCGAAGAGCGTTTCCGAAGTGAAGGAGGCGCTTTTTCTGAATCCGTTCTTTGGTTTGACCTCGTTTCTGAAGAAGAATTAGGAAAGTTGATAGCGGATAAACTGGGGTTTCCCTTTGTTGTTTTGGAACAGAAGCAAATCGCCGATGATATCCTGCGTATTGTTCCGGAAGTGGTAGCAAAGAAGCACCAGGTAATTGCGTTTGCTATCGACGAGGAAGGATTGCATCTGGCGATGAGTGATCCTCGTAATCTAGAGATGCAAAATTTTTTTGAAAAAAAGACCGGTCATACGGTGAGAGCGTATCTTGCCATGGAACGAGACATAGAAAATTCCTTGACCCTGTATCGGGAAGCGGTGGCCGAAGCATTTGAAAATATCATTCTCTCTGATATTCAGGCGGCGGAAAAGGGAAAGGGAAAGAAGGCTCCTCCGATTATCCGTATCGTGGATATTCTCCTTTCGTATGCCTATCAGAACAGGGCTTCTGATATCCATCTGGAACCGAGAGAGAACGATATGCTGGTCCGTTTCCGTATCGATGGTATTCTGCACGATATTATAAAATTACCGAGCGAACTTCATCCCCAGATTATTTCTCGTATAAAGGTTTTGTCAAAGTTGCGTATTGATGAACATCAGGTTCCTCAGGACGGGAAAATAAGTTTTCCTTTGGGGCAGGGAGAGGAGCTTGACGTGCGTGTTTCTCTTATTCCAACAACGGAAGGTGAGAAGGTAGTGCTTCGTCTTTTGTCGGAACGTTCCCGACAGTTTTCTTTGACGAATTTGGGATTCTCTCCTCGAGCTTTAGAGCTGGTGAGACAGGCCTATGAAAAGCCGTACGGTATGATTTTGGTGACCGGACCAACCGGCTGCGGCAAAACAACAACGCTGTATGCCCTGTTAAAACTTCTTAATCGTCGTCACGTTAATATTGTGACTATCGAAGACCCTGTAGAATATGACATGGAGGGAGTCAGTCAGATTCAGGTCAATCCAGATGCGGCGTTAACGTTTGCGACCGGACTGCGGAGTATTCTTCGTCAGGATCCGAACGTCATACTCGTAGGGGAAATTCGTGATAAGGAGACAGCGGATATCGCTGTTAATCTGGCTATGACTGGACACCTTGTGCTTTCGACACTTCACACCAATAATGCGGCCACCTCTATTCCTCGATTAATTGATATGGATATAGAGCCTTTTCTTATTGCCTCAACGACAAATATCATTGTCGCTGAGCGGTTAGTACGCAAGATTCATCAGTCCTGTCGTGTGAGCGAAGAGGTAGCAAGTGAGGAGTTGGCCGCTCGTATTGGGATGGAGTTTTATGAAAAATTATTTGGTAAGGCAGGGCAAGGGAAGCATATCCGTCTTTATCGGGGCAAGGGTTGTGAGGGGTGTCATGGAACGGGCTATGAAGGACGGGTCGGAATTTTTGAAGTATTAGTTTTGGATGATATCCTTCGGAAGGCGATTGTGGAACGTCGAGATGCCAATACGATTCAGTCTCTTGCTGTGGCTGCTGGTATGCAAACACTCTTTGAAGATGGTTTGATCAAGGTTCAGGAAGGAATGACGACAATCGATGAGATTATGAGAGTTACCAAAGAATAATACTATGTTCGGTTCTGTTTCTCATCTTGAAAAAATGCTCTTCACCAGAGAACTAGCAGTTCTTTTGAAGAGTGGAATTCCGCTCAGTGAGGCACTTACTTCTCTCCGGGAAAAATCATCGTCTATAGCGCTGGGCGCTATTATTGGAAAGCTGCTTCTTGATATTGAAAACGGGCAGTCCTTTTCTCAGGCGCTTTCTCGTTTTCCAAAGGTATTTGATGCTCTTTCTGTTAATTTGGTGCAAATTGGGGAAGCTTCTGGTACCTTGCAGGAAAATTTGGATTTTTTAGCATATCAACAAGAGAGTTCATATACGCTGCAAAAAAAAATTCAAGCCATCCTCATATATCCGGCCATTGTCCTTTCAATGGCGCTTCTTCTTTCCGCCTCAATTAGCATTTTTATTTTACCGAAGCTCATCCGGCTTTTTGAATCATTTCATGTTACCTTGCCCTGGACGACACGTACTCTTCTTGCGGTGGCTCAGTTCATGCAGTCATATGGTATAGTTTTTTTTATCGGGTTGGGCGTCGCACTCCTTTTGTTTCGAGGAATAATCTCTCTTAAGAAGGTCAGACCATATTGGCATCTGTTTCTCCTTCGATCACCCATTCTGGGAGAGCTTTCCCAGAATATTGCCATCGCTCATTTTTGTCGCGATGTTGGTACCATGTTAAAGAGCGGCCTTCCTTTGTTTGAGGCATTGATAGTGGAGGAGCGAGTAATGGAAAATCGTGCGATGGCGCGATTGGTGAAACAATTGGGAGAAGCGGTTTCTCAAGGAAAAACACTTTCTTCGGATCTTTCAGAGAAGCAGTATGCGGTCATACCGGTGTTAGCGGCAAAAATGATTGCCTCCGGCGAAAAAACAGGGAAGCTCGATGATACCCTCCTCTATCTGCAAGATTTTTTTGAAACGGAAGTGGATCGAAAAATAAAGAATATCACTGTTCTTTTTGAACCACTACTGCTTATTTGTATCGGCGGAGTCGTTGTATTTTTGGCGTTAGCTATTTTGACACCTATTTATTCATTGACCGGTTCTGTGAAGCGGTAATTTTGCGTACCAATGCGACTTTCTGGTTTTACGTATATTGAAGTTCTTCTTACGATGGCGCTCATGATCTTTATTGGCATCATGGCCTCGCCTTTTTATGGCGATTTTTTATTTGAGCAGGAAGTTGATGTGGCAGTAGAGGAGCTGAAAGCAAGTTTTTCGCAGGCTCGTTGGCAAAGCATGATGGGAAAAAAAGGAACCGCCTGGGGCGTCACCTTGGATGGTCAGCAGATAGTGCTTTTCTCGGGTGATACGTATGGAAGTCGTAATGAGGCCCTGGATCAGAGATTTACTCTTCATGATCGAGTCAATATGACGGGGCTTAACGAAGTTATCTTTGAAAGAAGAACGGGCAGACCCAGCACAGAGCCGGTAATTCAAATTTCACTTGAGAATAGTGCACTTTCAACAGAAACACATGTTCGTGTTTTGCGAATCAATGCCGTGGGTGTGGTAGAGGGAGATTTTTAAAGGAATGTTTATGAGGTCATTAGTTGTGCGGGGCTTTTCGACGCTGGAGATATTGTTGGCAGGGGCTTTGTTTACGATTTTTTCGTGGGGAGTGATATCAGTACTTCTCTCTGGTCTTGCCAGTGATCGTCAGAATCACGACGTGACGAGAGCGACGTATTTTGCAGGAGAGGGGATGGAGGCTGCGCGAATGATGGCGAGGGATAATTTTGAGAATATCCACCCTATTCAGGGGGCCGGAATTTTGAGGCGTGATGAGGCCTGGGAATGGCAGGAAGACCCAAATGATTTGGAAGGAATATTTACCAGGGAAATAACCATTGAGTCAGTGAAGAGAGAGAGCGGAGGAAATATTGCTCAAGAAGGGGACGATGATAGTGATACTTTTCACGTGGTGGTGACGGTCACTTGGCCAGCATCTCCGGAGCGGGATCAGACTATCGTATTGCAAACCTATATTACTCGTTGGCGTATTTAAGAACATATGAGGAAGGCACGGGGGTTTACGTTTGTGGAGGTTATTTTGTATCTGGGGCTGTTTTCGCTCTTGGGAATGGCGCTGTTCACTTTTGCTTGGGATAGTCTCGAGCTTGCTCGGAAAAGTCACACAGAGCGTGCCGTGGCGGCAGAGGCGAGATTTGTTGTGGAACGAAGAAAATTTATACCACGAAATGGGACGGGGGTAAATGAGGAAGAGTCAGTCTGGGATGATCCGGAGGGGCGTCTCGTTGTCGGTATTATCGATACCGGCGATACGATGACTCTTGAAAGCGAGAATGGTCATATTGTGTTGCGACAATCAAATCGTGATACGGTGACGCTGCACGACGAGGATTTTATTGGAGAGCTATCCAATATCGAGCGCTATCGTTTAAGTGACGGAAGAGTAGGTTTTATTGGTTATACCGTGACGTTACGAACGCCTCCAGGATCTTCTGTTGAATATACGACCGAGTTTCAGATACAAACAGGCGTGATGATAAGAAATCTTGGTTTATGAAAAAAAAGAATATTACATCGCAAGATGCCCGGGGATACATCGCCATTATGACAGTCTTGGCACTGATGGTCTTTTCGCTCTCGCTTCTGCTTTCTCTACCGCTTCTTTCCATCGGTGGCGGACAGGAGGCTCTGCTTCTTGTGGAGAGTGAGATAACTTTGGGGGCGCTTGAAGGCTGTGCGGAAGACGCTGTATTAAAAAGCGTCCGAGACGAGGCCTACATAGGAAGTACTAGTGATTATTTTGGTATCCGATGCGATGTCACTATTGAGAAGGATGGAGAACAATGGACGCTCTTGATGCAAGCGAACAAGAACGAATTGATACGGACACTCGTGATTGAAGGCCATCGTTCACCGGGAAATCCGGGCGCTTTTGTTCTGGAGAGTTGGCTTGAGCGATGAAAAAAAGCTACAATAGAGAGGTATAATATCTTTGTATATGTTTGCCTCAAAAATACCGGTATTGTTTGTTGATACAAACTTCATAGAACCAGGTGTGGTTGTCTTAGCAACTCCACCTGTATTTGAAGCGGGACAAGCGGTGGCATATACTGCAGAACACATGGATGAGGTGTTTCATCAGCAATCGATACAGGTGGGGAAAAAAAACATCCGGATCGTTTTGGCGGAAACGCTGGTGTATGTGACAGTTCTTTCTTTTCCGAGAGGAACAGTCCTGACTCGTGAAAATATTCGTGCCCGTGCCGAGGAAGTTATTCCGGAAGACTTGCAGAAAACAGACTGGGATTTTCGAACCCTTGGGTATAGTGAACACAGTAAGGGAGATTCTGAAATGTTGGTTCAAGTGGCAGTGATTGAGCGAGTATTTTCCAATTATCTGGAGCGCGCGATACAGTCATCCAAGATGCGGGTGGAGAGTATTGTTCCAGAGTCTTGTCTCCTGGCTTCCTTTGAAGCTCATGAAGAGGGAGTGGTGGTGATAGCAGAACAAGACCGAGAGAGTTTTTTGTTGTTGGCGGCTTGTCGGGGGGTGGTGTTGGCAACAGAAACGAAAAAAGGAGAGTTAACAGAGGGAGATATAGAGCAATTTCTTACATTTCTTTCCAGCCGAAAATTGGAACAGGTGACCAAGGTCTTTTTTTCTCGCGTCACGGACCCCGCTCTTGTGGAGGAAACAGAAAGGAAGCATGGGATACCGTCGGCAACACGTCTCTACAATCCACTTTTGGGGGCGGCTTACGAAAGGGTGACTGGTAAAGATGAGCAGATACTCAACCTGAATTTTTTTGCAAAAGAACGATGGTTGAATCGGGTACAAAAGCTGTTTCGTCGATCGTGAGTAGGACGAATGGTTAGACATTTCACACGGAACTGCTATCATACAGGTATATTTTCTTGTTTCTATGAATCAATCAAGGCCGTGTGTGAGTACGAAAAAAGGATTCACACTGATTGAAATTTTGTTGGTTATTGGTATTATTGCCGTTCTGGCGACGGTCGTTATTGTTTCGCTTGATCCAGCCACTCGCTTTCAGAATGCTCGTGACGCCAGACGG
>CAZHDL010000003.1:18274-25412 GCA_964531045.1 uncultured Bdellovibrionales bacterium
CAGATCTGCAGAGTATTCTCTCAGCGGTTCAACAGTATATTGTTGATAATCGGGGAGTCCTTCCAGCCGGACTCGATACCGCCGAGAAACAAATTGGTACCGCAGCTTCAGGATGCGAGCTTACCACGGGCGCTTGTGGAGCAACTGCCTCGTACTGCCTCGATTTTTCCGGCACTCTGGCGCCGTATTTGAAGGATATGCCGTACGATCCGGGGACTGGAAGTGTTACTCAGACACACTATACCGCCGTGGTCGATGGTAACAATATCGTGACTATACGGGCCTGCGACTCTGATGATGAGACCATTGATGAGGTTTCACGCTAACCGCTCTTTCTTTTTTGACATGAGATACACAGAGCAGCTTTTTTCAGTGCTACAAAAAAGATTTTTCCCCTCGGCAGGACTACTCCTTTTTTTTGTTTTGCCCGCGAGCACAAACTATGAATTAAAGGATTTCGGATACGGTGGCGGAGGTGTTGCCAATGGCACTTCCTCAAGTTATGCCCTAGAGGGAATCCTGGGTGAGCAAAATAGTACAGAGCTTGACGGGATAACGTATGATTTGGGTCCGGGGCTCCAGTTTACCAACCAGGCCAACGTGCCTTTGGCGCCAACTTTTACCAACCCGAGTAGTTATTACAATAAGTTAAAAGTAGTTCTTGATACCGCGAGTAATCCGAGTGATACGCTGTTTGCGTTGGCTATCAGTGCGGATAATTTTGTTTCTGATACTCGCTATGTGCAGAGCGATGATACGGTTGGAAATAGCCTGGGCATTGAGGATTATCAAACATACACGGCCTGGGGAGGGGCGTCAGGGACACTTATTATCGGTCTTACTTCCGGAACGACCTATCACATCAAGGTAAAAGCTTTTCAGGGGAAATTTACAGAGACGGACTATGGTCCAACGGCTAGTGCGGCAACAGTGAATCCGCAAATGACTTTCGATATTGATGTGGCTGCGACCGATGTGGACAACAGTGTCTCCACGATAGACTTGGGAAGTCTTTTGGCAGGGACGGTTATCGATAGTGCGGAAAAAGTGTGGGTCGATTTTATTACTAATGGTGAAAATGGTGGACGAGTGTATGTGTACGGGAGCAATGCCGGTCTTGCGAGTACGCAGGCGGCCTATACTATCAGTGCCGTCACGGGCAATCTCACAGCCTTGACGGAAGGATTTGGCCTACAGGGATCAACAGCTACCAACGGACTGACGGAAGCAGCGCTGTATGATCAGACAGGAAATACGGTGGGCACTATCGATACCTCAATTCGCGAGCTTTTTACTGCAACTGCCCCAACGACTGGGGGTCGTGGCTCATTTCTTTTGAAGGCAAAATCATCAGCTGTGACTCCATCGGCAGGAGACTATACGGAATCACTCACGGTTATTGCCTCAGCAAATTTCTGAAGAAATGAGTAGCGAGTAGACAAAGTATTTTGACAGAGACTATTTTTTATGCTATCATTGTAGGGTAAAGGAAAAAATCTTTTGTAAGAAAATCAAAAAATAATCACGAAACGTCATCGCGCTGTTGGTGTACGGAAAAAAATAAAAAAGTATGGCCATTCATAAAATAACTCGGTCAGTGAGTGCTCTGAATCTCCTTTCCCTTCTTTTCATCAGCTTGGCGCAAGTGATTCTTTTTTCAGCCCCTGCCAAGGCAGGAAACTTGCAGGAGGCCTATGTGCGACCAGATCGTCTCAAGGCCTCAACCGCTACGACTGGACTTATCTGTGCTCAGCCACAAACGGTGGGTACCGAAGCGGACGTACAGGTAACGTTTCCAACGGGTTTCACGTTGGGGTTAGCAGCGACCTTTACAGTGACAACAACCAACTTGCCGAGCGGTGCCACCGTGTGGCCTGGTATTGGCACCGCCAGCAATGTGACTGGTCAGGTAGTGACCTTCCCAAGTACGGATTTGGTCGTTGGAACGCTCTACTGCTTCAACTGGTCCAGTAGTACCGCAGTGACTACTTCGAGTGCCGGTAACGATAAGACAGGCACGATTACGACTCGTACCAGCGGTCCGGCCACTATTGATTCGTCCGGATATGCCCTTTCGATTGTTTCTGATGATCAGATTGTAGTTACAGCTACTGTGCCCGCGACATTTTCCTTCGCTCTCTCTGGGAATACCGATACTTTTTCTGGTAATCTTGGTACCACTACGACTTCTACCTCTGGAAAAACAGTGACAATCTCTACGAACGCTGCTTCTGGATGGGTAGCTTGGGTCAAGAGTGCTAATGCTGCTTTGAATTCAGCTTCAACCAGCGCTACGATTGCTACTGCGGGGACAGTCAACGATACTCCTTCTGATTTGGCTTCAGTAACAGGTTATGTGCTCGATGTTGATATCACGACGGATAGTGGTACTGGGACTGGTACTATAACGCAGGCTGCTGGGTTTGGAGCTGAGTATGCGGGTGCCAATGCAACTTCTGGAGGAACGCTTTCTACTACTTTTCAACCGATTGCCGCCTCAGATGGAACAACCGATGGTGACGTCCTGACCCTTATTGAACGAGCCAAGATTAGCGCCGTGCAGGCCGCAGCGACAGACTATACCGATACACTGACAGTAGTCGCAGCAGGGCGATTCTAAAGGTTTTTTTGAAAGATAGGCCTCCTTCCTGGAAAAGAAGGAGGTTTTTGTTTTCTCTAGGCAGAGTGGGGGAAGGTGCGGTATACTAAGAAAAAGAATACACTCTAGCATGAGAATCATGAGAAAATTTCCTTTGAACCTTTTTTTTGTGGGGTACATCCTGGCTTTTCTTTTTGTACTGGTTCCCTCTCTAGCACTGGCGCAATCAGATGCTCAGGATGCCAGTCTTCGTCTCATTACTTCTCCGCTTCCTATCAGTCTCGTTGGTGAGCCGGGTACTTCGGTTACAACCGATTTGAAAGTTAAAAATGATGGTACAGGAACGGAAAAAATCCAGATTCAGATGATGAAATTCCGAGCCTATGAGGAGTCTGGGAAGCCACAGTTGTTAGAACGTGAGCCAGGGGATACCTTTTTCGACTGGGTTCGTTTTTCCGAGCCGACCTTTACCCTGGCACCAAACGAATGGAAAACCGTCACTGCTACGTTCGATATCCCACAAGAAGCTTCTTTCGGGTATTACTATGCCTTTGTTTTCTCACGTGCAGAAGAGACAACGCCCCTTGAAACACGGCAAACAGCGCTTGTTGGGGGAACAGCGGTACTGGTGCTTCTTGAAGCACGGGTTCCGGATGCGTTGCGCCAGGTGACAGTAACAGAGTTTTCACTGGATCGAAAGTTCTATGAATTTCTGCCAGCGACATTTATCGTCAAATTGAAAAATACCGGCAATGTTCATATTGCTCCTCGGGGAAATATTTTCATTGATCAGGGGACATCAAAGGACATTGCCATACTGGAAATCAATCGAGAAAAGGGAAGTATTTTGCCTCAGTCAAGCCGAAATTTTGCAACGGTGTGGTCTGATGGATTTCCCCTCTATGAAGACACAGTCGTTGATGGGAAAGTGGTGTTTGATGAACAGGGAGAAAGAAAGCAGCAGCTCACCTGGGATTGGAAAAATGCTTCCAAGCTCCGTTTTGGTAAGTATACCGCCAAGATGCTCCTTATTTATGATGACGGTCAACGAGATATTCCTATCGAAGGGGAGGTTTCTTTCTGGGTGATACCATGGAGGTTGTTACTGGGAGTGGTGGTTAACTTTGCTTTGATTTTTGGACTCATCGCTTATGTTGTTCGTTTGCGTCGTAAACTGAAGCGCGCCGAGACTATCTCTATAGGATGAATATGATTCTCTCAAAAATCACCCCCTTCACTCTTCATATGAAAATAGCCTTACTGATGGTAGGAATGTTCCTTTTTCCCTCTCTAGCACTGGCGCAATCAGATGCTCAGGATGCCAGTCTTCGTCTCATTACTTCTCCGCTTCCTATCAGTCTCGTTGGTGAGCCGGGTACTTCGGTTACAACCGATTTGAAAGTTAAAAATGATGGTACAGGAACGGAAAAAATCCAGATTCAGATGATGAAATTCCGAGCCTATGAGGAGTCTGGGAAGCCACAGTTGTTAGAACGTGAGCCAGGGGATACCTTTTTCGACTGGGTTCGTTTTTCCGAGCCGACCTTTACCCTGGCACCAAACGAATGGAAAACCGTCACTGCTACGTTCGATATCCCACAAGAAGCTTCTTTCGGGTATTACTATGCCTTTGTTTTCTCACGTGCAGAAGAGACAACGCCCCTTGAAACACGGCAAACAGCGCTTGTTGGGGGAACAGCGGTACTGGTGCTTCTTGAAGCACGGGTTCCGGATGCGTTGCGCCAGGTGACAGTAACAGAGTTTTCACTGGATCGAAAGTTCTATGAATTTCTGCCAGCGACATTTATCGTCAAATTGAAAAATACCGGCAATGTTCATATTGCTCCTCGGGGAAATATTTTCATTGATCAGGGGACATCAAAGGACATTGCCATACTGGAAATCAATCGAGAAAAGGGAAGTATTTTGCCTCAGTCAAGCCGAAATTTTGCAACGGTGTGGTCTGATGGATTTCCCCTCTATGAAGACACAGTCGTTGATGGGAAAGTGGTGTTTGATGAACAGGGAGAAAGAAAGCAGCAGCTCACCTGGGATTGGAAAAATGCTTCCAAGCTCCGTTTTGGTAAGTATACCGCCAAGATGCTCCTTATTTATGATGACGGTCAACGAGATATTCCTATCGAAGGGGAGGTTTCTTTCTGGGTGATACCATGGAGGTTGTTACTGGGAGTGGTGGTTATTTCTCTGTTCGCCTTCATCGGCATTCGCTCCACCGTTAAAAATATTTGGCAGTGGATTGAAAAAATGCGCTCAGTAAGACCATAATGAAAAAGGGCAGGTACTATCTTTTTTGGTTGGGGTGCACCCTTTTATTTTTTCCGGGGAGTGTTTTTGGTGCAGAGACGTTGCTTGAAGAGGGTCTTTCGGTTACGCCGGTTTTTCAGGAGGTCTCTTTTGAAGCGGAGGATGTCCAGGGGGAGTTTACAATATCCCTCAATAACAAAACCACACAACCGGTGACCCTTCAAACGTCGGTAGTCGACTTTGGTTCCTTGGATGAAAGTGGTGGTGTGGCCTTTGTCGGTGCAGCTGATAATCTGGAGCGGAAGTATTCATTGGCCTCCTGGATGCGACCGGAAAAAGAGCGTCTGTTTCTTGATGGAGGAGAAAGCGAGGATATTCGGGTGGTGATTGAAAATCGTGAATCCTTGACCCCGGGAGGTCATTATGGAGCGGTTTTGTTTCAGGTTGAAGGCGAAAAAGATACTTCTGGCGCCAAAAATATTGTATCAGTAAATCAGTTTGTTTCTGTTTTAGTTTTCGCCAAAAAGAAGGGGGGCGAAATTTTCGGGTTGGATCTCCAGGGAAAAGAGTGGGAGCGGAATCTTTTTTTCATGAAATCACCACTCCGTTTACGCTTTTATAACCCTGGTAATGTGCACGTGGTACCAAGAGGAACGGTAAGAGTGACGGACCCGTTTGGCAGAGTAGTACAAAAAGGAAGTATTAATCCGGAATCAGGTCTTATTTTACCTGAATCAAATAGGGCGTATGCAGTGACTTTGAAAGAAATGGCTCGTTTATTTTTTCCCGGTCAGTACACCCTCGCTGTTTCGTATCGATATGATGGTCGGGATATATTTTCTTACTCAGAAGAGCGCTTCTTCTTTTTTCCATGGGAAGGCACTTTGGGTGCCGTATGCCTGGTCGGGGGAGTGTGGTTTTTGGTTGCGACTCTTAAAAAAAGAAGAAAACAAGCCATAAAAAAGTAGGATTCTTTCCTTTCCGGCTTTTTGAAGAAAAAAAGAAGAAAGTCTATGTCAAATAATCAGGTTTCAGGCGAACAGCAGTCTTCGACTTTGGCCGTATCGGCAGTCTCTTGGAGGCGGAACAAGAAAATCAGCGTCGCGATTGTTTTTATTACCATCTTTCTTGGTATCGGATATGCAGGATGGCAGTTTTTCGGTGCTCCTGCACAAGGAACAGTGCGAGTAAGTCTTCCTGCTCAGGCTGAAAGAGTTACAAAAAATGACAAGGAATGGCTCTACAAAGGGAATTTTTTTGAATTTTCTCTTCCGTTAGTCTATGTTGAAAAAAAACACACTTTCGGAAAAGAAGGCCCGATTCAGGAAAGTGTTTATTTTTCAACGCAAGATATCGAAGGGAAAAAAATAGCACTTACTCTGTCAAAACGAGGATCGACTGACTTAGCAGAGGAACCGTCGTTCCGTCTGCGTGAGACGCTTCCTATGAGGTATGTGAGATCTTCGCTCCAGGGTTTCCCTTTTCAGGGGGTTATTTTTACGAAGAAAGAACTCCCTTTTGAAATAACGGTCTTTTTTGTGCAAAAAGAGTTTATTGTGAGTATATCAATTACTTCTCCATTTGGTGACAAGACATTATTGCCAGAATTACTGTCTCTGCTTGCAACGTTTCGAGTTCTTTCTGAAGATGAGATACACATTGATATCCATCCGTAGATTTTCGTTGCGAAGACATGGTATTTTTGGTATTCTATAAGAAGCGAGTCGGGGTGAGCCGACCCAGATGTTTTTGTGTATGCTTTTCTCACCGAAAAACCTCAAGACAAAAATAATACAAAACGGATACAGGAAGTTTTTCTTGCTGTTCCTCATTCTGGCGAGTAGTTCTCTTCCGGTTGTTTTTTCGTCCTTGTCTGTTCAGGCGGCAACAGGAATTAATCAACAGATCAGTTTTCAGGGGAAAGTGGTCAATAGCAATGGGACAAACGTGACCAATGGAAGCTACACGTTCGTATTTCGTTTGTACGACGTTGATACCGCTGGTACTCATATCTGGACTGAATCAAAGTCGCTCACCGTAACGGACGGCATTTTTCAGACCAACTTGGGGGATACCACAGCACTGCCTGGTTCAGTCGATTTCAATACGGATAATATCTACCTGGGCATTAACTTTAATGCTGATGGGGAAATGTCCCCCAGAGTACGGTTTACGGCTGCTCCCTATGCCTTTAATGCCAAAAAGGTAGGGGGATTGACGGTGACGGATACTACAGGGACACTCACTATCCCTAACGGTAAGACCATTTCTTTT
>CAZHDL010000003.1:25422-27065 GCA_964531045.1 uncultured Bdellovibrionales bacterium
GCTGATGCTTTTACGACGACCGGTGCTTTCCCGCTGACGCTGACTACGACTGCTAGTACCACAGCTACTTTGCCATCAGGAACGATTACTTTGGCGGATCTGGCAACCAGTCAATCATTGACCAACAAGACTATTGGCTCTACGGGACTGGTCTTTTCTGGCGCAGCCACTGATATTACAACAGCAAGCGGGGAATCGCTGGTAATTGTGGCGGCTGGGGCCGGGACTATCGATATCCAGGATGCTACGACGGTGGATTCTTTGACGACTGATACCGCTGGAATTACCATCGCATCGGGACAGTCTTACAGTGGCTCTGGTGCCGTAACCCTTGCTTCAGCAACTGCTTCCGATCTTACAATCAATTCTGGTACGACGGGCACGATAAATATTGGGACGGATGCTTCGGCCGAAACGATTAATATCGGTAATACTGGGGCGGCCGTAAAAACTATCGCTATCGGGAATAATACTCAAGCGAATACCATAACCATTGGTGACGCTTCAGTCACGGGATTGTCTTTGACGGATGATAACTGGAGTGTTTCCGCTGGTGGTGCTGGTGCCTTTGTTTCTTTGTCTGCGAGTAGCGCCATCGCTGCCAACGGCGGCATCACCTTTGACGCCTCAACCGATACTGTTGGAGCGTTCACGGCCGCTGGTACCATTGATGCCAACACGAATATCCTGACCAATATCGGTAACGCTGGTACTGACTTTATCGGCACCACTGGTGCTTTGACACTGGCCGGAGTTCTGACGGCCAATGGAGGTGTGAGCCTTGCAGGCAGTCAGTCGTTTACTGCTTCAGCTCTGTCATATATTGATCTTGGTTCAATTGTCCATAATACGACCGCTGTCCAGGGGCTCCGCCTGCCACAGGCTGCCTCTGCTACTCCATCCAATCCTACTTCAGGTGAGGGGTATTTGGCTTGGGATACTGCTGGAAATCAACTCGTTGTTTACAATGGAGCGTCGTGGTCTACGATAGGGGGTGGAAGTGTTTCAGCTGACTCACTTGATTTTACAGAGTTCGTAGATGCTATGAGTCTCGATGCTAATTTGACCTTGGCCCAGGGTACGAATACCTGGAGCCAGACGTTTACGGGAGCGGCTACGACGGGATTTTCTTATACTGCTGATTCTCTGACTTCTGGTACGGCACAGGCGCTTTCTTCTTCGGCGACAGCTTTTACCGGTAGCCTGCAGTCGATCACACTTTCCGGATCAGATGCTGCTAATACCGGATCACTCCTTTCAATTAATAATACGGGGGTGTTGAATGCGAATACGGCTCTCTATCTGAAACATTACGGTACAGGTACGAATAACTTAGCCTTTCGCATTGATGATGTTTCTGGGGATACAACTCCGTTCGTGGTAGACGGTGCGGGCAATGTCGGAGTGGGCACAGCAGCCCCCACCAGTCTCTTTGAACTGTACGGAACCGGAGCAGCTGATGCTATCGGCACGATTACAGCGCCAGATGCCACATACGATCCTTTGCTCAAGCTCCGTACCGGTGCCAGCCCGGCTATCCAGTTCACGCTCGGTGTCGATAACTCTGATTCTGACAAGTTCAAGATCTACTCCGGTGATGGCCTCGGATCGGGAGATGAATTTGTCATTGATAGTAATGGTGT
>CAZHDL010000004.1:0-25964 GCA_964531045.1 uncultured Bdellovibrionales bacterium
GGTAACGATTGGTGCCACACAAAAGAAATGAGTTTGATCTCTGTTCATAATCTGGAAAAGGTGTACTCCAACGAGGGTGTAGAGACTCGCGCGCTTTCAGAGGCGACCTTTACGATTGAAAAGGGCGAGTTTTTGGCCATCATGGGACCGTCCGGTTCAGGAAAATCGACACTCATGCAGGTACTCGGACTGCTTGATCGTGCAACGGGAGGAAGCTATGAGCTCGATGGTAAAGATGTCACCGGATTCACCGATGATGAACTGGCTCGCCTGCGCAACAAAAAAATCGGTTTTATTTTCCAGGCCTTCAATTTGCTGCCCAAGACGAGTGTGGCAGAAAACGTGGAATTGCCGTTGCTCTACGATGACATCATGACGGAATCCAATGAAGCACGGGTCAAGAACGCCCTTGATGCCGTCGGACTACTTCATCGTGAACAGTATCTCTCGAGCCAACTTTCCGGTGGGGAAAAGCAGCGGGTGGCTATTGCTCGGGCCCTCGTCAATAATCCGGAAATTATTTTTGCCGATGAACCAACGGGGAACCTGGATTCCAAATCAGGTCTCCAAGTCATGACGATTTTACAGCGCTTAAACGACAGCGGCAAAACGATCATTCTCGTGACGCACGAGACCTCGACGGCTGAGCATGCCAAGCGTATTCTGCGCATGGTTGACGGCCGCATCATCGCTGACGAGTCTGTGGCCAATCGTCGTATTGCCAGTGCGGAAACAGAGCTTCTTAAATAATTTTTGATTTTTGATTGAAGATTTTGGATTATCGGATTATGAATAGTGATGATCTAAAATTAAGGACAAAGCAGTTTGCGTTGAGAGTTATCACTCTCGTCGAAGCTTTGCCAAAAACATTGGTAGGACGAACTTTGGGCGCTCAACTCATTCGGTCTGGTACCTCTGTTGCGGCAAACTATCGAGCCGCTTGTAGAGCACGATCAAAAAATGAATTTATTTCCAAGCTCGGAATTGTAGTTGAGGAGGCTGATGAAAGTGTGTTTTGGTTAGAGATGATTATTGAAACGGGTCTTTTGAAGCAAATGCTTGTAGAATCACTTTTAAAAGAAGCGAGTGAAATAACTGCAATCATGGTGGCTTCAAGTAACTCCTCTCGAAAAAACAACAAGTAGTTTTTCTGAAAATCTGCAATTATAAATCTCAAATCCTAAATTAAATGAAATTTTCCGATCCTCTCAAGATTACCTATCGGACCCTTTCCGCTTCGAAACTGCGGTTTTTTTTGACGGTACTTGGGGTGGTGATTGGGGTGGCGGCAGTGATCATGGTCATGGCTATCGGTGCCAGCGCGCAGAAGCTGGTGCTTTCCCAGGTAGAAAATGTGGGCTCCAATTTGGTAGCTGTTTTGCCCGGGGCTTCCGAAGAAGATGGTCCGCCGGCTTCAGCTCTCGGTATTATTACGACGACGCTGAAAAATGATGATCTCAAAGCGCTTCGTGATCGTCGAAATGTCCCACATCTCACCGCTCTTTCAGGGTATGTGAGCGGATCCGCGACGGTGGAATCAACCACCGATTCTTTCGAAGCGAGCTTTCAGGGTGTTTCTTCTGAACTGATAGAAGTGGAAAATATCAAGGTCGAAAAGGGACGATTCTTTTTTGCAGAAGAAGAGTCGGACTTGTCGCGTGTGGTCGTGCTTGGTGCCACGAGAGCCAAAGACCTTTTCCCTGACCGTGATCCGATCGGGGAAGTAGTCACCATCAAAAAAAGTCCCTTCAAAGTGATCGGTGTTTTGGAAGAGCGTGGTTCGGCAGCCTTTTCCAATCCTGACGGGCTTATTTTTGTGCCGCTTGAAACAGCACAAAAAATTCTCTTGGGCATCAACTATCTCAATTTTGCTCGGGGAAAAGTTGATACCCCGGAAAATATTGAACGAACGCTAGTAGATATGGAATCACTCTTGCGCAAGCGACACGATATCGAAGAAGGGGAGGAGTCCGACTTTTCCGTGCGGAGCACCAAAGCGGCGCTCGGTATTCTGACGAGTATTACCGATGTCCTCAAGTATTTCTTGATCGCCATCGCGTCCATATCGCTCTTGGTCGGTGGTATCGGTATCATGAATTCCATGCTCATTTCGGTATCACAACGTATTCGGGAAATCGGGCTCCGCAAAGCAGTGGGAGCGAGACCTGTCCATATCATCACGCAGTTTCTTATTGAGTCATCACTCGTCACCCTGATCGGTGGTATTATCGGCATTGTGTTTGGTATTTTCGTTGCGTATCTTGCGGCGCTTATCATTCCGCGCTTCGACTATGAGTGGGAGTTTCTGATACCGCTCTCCTCCGTCATCATTGGGTTTTCCGTCTCCTTTGCTATTGGTCTCTTGTTTGGTCTCTATCCGGCACTGAAGGCCTCACGAGTCAGTCCTATGGAAGCACTACGCTATGAATAAAAGATATTTCATCCCACTTTTTTTTGCTCTCCGCACGATAGAGACACATCGGGCTCGCACGGCGCTAGCGCTCCTCGGTGTGGTTATCGGGGTATTTGCCGTGGTCGTGGTGACATCGCTCGGCGAAGGTGTCAAGGGGTTTGTGCTTGGTCAAGTGGAGAGTTTCGGAACCAATCTCATTCAGGTGGAGGTGAAGATTCCCAACACGACCGCCATGTCGAGTGAGAACTCCAATGGTCGCGCTCAGGGGACACAGATTACGACCCTCACCGTCAAAGATGGCGAGGCGATTGCCAAATTACCCAATGTCGCGGCTGTCTATGCCGGTACTATCGGCCAAGAGCGAGCCACATATGGCTCCACAGGAAAGCGTATCTCACTGTTTGGTACGGGGGCGGCCGTGGCGGAGGTTGATGGTAATTTGAAACTTGAGAGTGGGAGATTTTTTACCGAGGAAGAGGATGGTAATCTGGCTCAGGTAGCGGTGCTCGGCAGTGAAACCAAGCAGACTTTTTTTGGTGACAGTGAGGCAGTGGGCGAATCGATTACTCTCAAGGGTGATAAGTACCGGGTAATTGGAGTTCTCAAGGAACGAGGAGCAGTCGCCTTTCTCAATTTCGATACGTTTACGTACGTGCCAGTGCGCACGCTTCAGAAGAAGTTGCTTGGCGTGGACTACGTACAGTTTGTTTCGGTCAAAATGGTGGATACCGCGCGGGAAAGTGAGACCATCGCAGATATTGTGGCACTCTTAAGAAATCGTCATGATATTGATGACCCGGAAAAGGATGATTTTTCCGTTACTTCGACGAAGGAGGCTCAAGAAACACTGGGGGATGTGCTCGGGTCACTGTCAATCTTACTTTTGGCACTGACATCTATTTCGCTCGTAGTGGGCGGGGTGGGTATCATGAATGTCATGTATGTTTCGGTTTCTGAACGCACGTCGGAAATCGGTCTCCGCAAAGCGGTGGGAGCGACTTCGAAAAGTATCCTCCAGCAATTTTTGCTCGAAGCGCTCATCATCACACTTGCCGGGGGGCTGATCGGCATTCTGTTTGGGATGTTGCTCACGGTGCTCCTTGGGTATGTCTTTGCTTCTTTTGGTTTTGCCTTGCCACTCTCCTTTTCCTGGCAATCCTTTTTCTTGGGAGTAGGATTTTCTACCGCTGTCGGTCTTATCTTTGGTTTGGCTCCAGCCTATCGTGCTGCATCACTCACTCCTATGGAAGCCCTGCGTAAAGACTAGGACTGATGGTATTCTCATGGCGCTATTGACATATATAGCATTATATGCTATTATGTCATTGTGTAGTCAGAGAATCGTCTTTTGATGCACAAACGGGAGTTTGACATGAAGGGTATTTCCAAGCGAGTCTTGCTCGCAACGGTGTCGGTAGGTCTGCTGGTGGGGGCTGCCGTTGCGGCTGGCCCGTCCATCATCCTCGCTGTCGCGCCGGCTCCGGCGGCTGGCTCCACCGAGACGCACCTGCGACTCATCAAGGAGCGACAGGTGGTTCGGCCCGGCCACTACGTGGTCGTCGAAGGTCAGGTCTACTGGGTGCCGCCCAACACGCCGTCGCCGGCCGATGACATCGTTGTCGGCAACACAGACAGCTGGGTTCCGCCGAGCCAGGACGAGGACCCGTACTCCAAGTGCCGGGGTCTCAACATCAAGTGCGGCCCGGCGCTGATGCCCTGAGGGGCAAGAGGGTCGTCGTACGTGTACGACGACCCTCGATTCTTTTCATATAATTAGCACTTTTACCCTCTATTGACAAGGGTAATTTTTTATGCTAAAATGTTAAGTCCATATATTTCTGGACATATCTCAACATTCGCCATTTTGGCAGAGGAGTACTGAATGAAGAAGTTCGTTTTGATGGCTGCCGCGCTGCTGGCTATCGCCAATTTCAGCTTTGCTGGATCGCTCATTCTCACCCAAGAGGGTGGAGCGACACGGAGCCGGCCAACGATCGCTACGCTTTTGATTGAATTCAAGCCCAATCCGAGCACGAAAGAGGAGCAGGCGCTGGCACTTCTCCAGAAGTCTCTTTCCGACTCCTATGAGGAGCCTGGTCAGTTTGGCTCGATCGAGGATGCCCCGCCGTGCGCCAGGACCAAGGCTGCTGCCCAAGGTCATGGTGCCTGGGTCAAGCGCATGGTGCGCAAGGACCGAGTGCCGGTGACGGTGACGAAGATCATCTACAACTGCGTGAGTCATCGCTGAAAACGGTTTGAAGGCTGAAAAACAGAGGGGCGTTGCTACTGGCAACGCCCCCCTTTTCTTTTTTATGGATTCTCTTGGTAGAGTTTTTGAATGTCACTGAGTGACAGTGGTGCATCGAGCGGGGCATCAGGTACGTCACTTGAGATTCCGCTGACAGAATACGATTCCACACGACCCTTCTTCATTTTCTTGGCCTTGCTTTCCGGAATTTCACGTCCGGTTTTTTTGTCGATGTAAATGGTTTTTTCAGGGAGTGGTGTAGCGATAGTTTTGCCAGGCTGGGGGCGATAGGCGGTAAATCCGGTTTCCGGGAAACGTTTCAGGGCACTGTTCATAAAATCGCGCCAGATGGGAGCGGCAACAAAAATGCCGTCAGCTCCGGCATACATGGGGCGGTTGTCATTGTTGCCGGCCCAGACCGCTACCGCGATAGAGGGAGTGTAGCCAACCGTCCAGGCATCACGAAAGTTCTGCGTGGTACCAGTTTTTCCTGCCACAACCGTCCCAGCAGGGAAAGCGAGCGGACTGTTAGGGCCAAAGATAGGCGTACGAGCGGCGTTGTCAGACAGAATGGAATTTATCTTGCGAGCCACTTCCGGGTCGAGTACCTGTCGTTCGCCACTTTTTTCTTCCAAGAGGGGAGTGCCGTTTCGGTCGATGATACGAGCGATGCCGGTGGTGCTATGCGCACGACCCTCTTGACCAAAAACAGAAAAAGCATTGGCCATGTCGAGTGGTCGCACTTCGGCGCCGCCCAAGACCAGTGCCAAGCCGTAGCGCTTGGGGTCGGTGAGGGTGGTAATCCCCATGTTTGTAGCGAGTCGGATGGTGTCTTCCACTCCGGCGAGTGCCAGTGTTTGAACAGCGGGGACATTGAGCGACATGGAGAGAGCCTGGCGCATGGTGAGACGGCCATGAAATTTTCCGTCATAGTTTTGAGGGATATAGTCTTTACCTGAACCGTCTGGTCCGAAGTTGACGGGGCGGTCATAGATAGGCGTTTCGGGTTGGAAACCCTTGGTAAAGGCGGTGGCGTAGGCGAAGGGTTTGAAGGCCGAACCTGGCTGACGCTTTTCGAGGGTGACATTGACGTTCCCATCGATACTGGTATCGAAGTAATCCCGTGACCCGACCATGGCGAGAATATTGCCGTTTGTGGCATCGAGTGCGACGAGCGCGGCATTGCTTGCTCCGCGGGAAAGATTTTTTACACCGCCTTCACGGACTGCCTTTTCAGCCGCTTGCTGCAGGTCAAGGTCAAGTGTCGTGATGACATGGAGCCCCTGGGTGCGCAGTTCTTCCTCGGTGGAGCGCGCCTTGAGCTCGTCAATCACCGCAAAGACAAAGTGAGGAGCGATGATAGTGGTTTCGCGTGGGGTGATGTGCACCAGTGTATCAGCGGCGGTAGCGGTCGTAAATTCGGCGCGGGAGATAAAGCCGAGCGCATACATTTTGGCGAGAATATTTTTTTGGCGAGCCTTGAGAGCTGCCTCGTTTTCGCGGTAGGGCGAGAAGTAGGTGGGGGCATTGGGCAAAGCGGAGAGGAGAGCGCTTTCATCGATGCTTAGTTCACTGGCGTGTTTTTGAAAGAACATCTGAGCTGCTGCTTCAATGCCGTAGGTGTTGGCCCCATAGGGGACGGTATTGAGATAGAGATCAAGAATCTCGTCTTTGGAAAGAGCACGATCAATTTTGATAGCCAGGAGTGCCTCTCGAATTTTTCGGTCGAGGGTTTGTTCGTGAGTCAAAAAGAGAGCTCGTGCCAGCTGTTGGGTAATGGTGGAACCACCCTGTTCGATCTGGCCGCTTTGTAGGTTGGCACGGAGCGCACGAAGAATGGACAGTGGATCGATACCGCGATGGGTATAGAAGGAAGCATCTTCTGAGGCAATAGTGGCGAGACGGACACTTTCCGGAATGGCATCGTGGTCGACGATGACCCGGTTCTCCTCACCATAGAGGCGGTAGAGCTCTGTCTCTCCGGTACGATCATAGATGATGGTTGGAAGATGAAAGGGATATTCGCGAATGCGGTCGATATTGGGGGTGCCAGAGAGATAGACCAGAAAAAGACCGATAATGGTGCCAAGGAGAATGAGGCCGGACAGGAAAAAAATCTCCCAAAAGAGAGAGAGCAGGCGGAAACGACGCCAAAAAGCGGCTACTATGGAGAGGGGAGGATTTTTTGACATATTATGTTACAGTAGAAGTATCTCACCTATCTGTCAACATAAAAGCAAAAACTATGAAAGTACCTGTCTCTAAACCACTGTGCTCCTTGCTGGGCGCTTTTGGGTGTCCAGTCATCTGGGAAACGTCGGTAGGCGCTGTCGTGTTTCGTATGGCGCAAGGAGAACGGCGGTATCTGTTACTCCATTATCCGAGCGGACACTTTGATTTTGCCAAGGGACATGTGGAAGCGGGAGAGACGGAAGAAATGACGCTACGCCGTGAGACGGAGGAAGAATCCGGCATCAAGGATTTGACCGTTTTTCCCCACCGAGTCAGTATTCGCTATTTTTATGTGGCCAAGGGCACGGAGCGCGAGAAGCGCGAGCGCAAAGGCCAGGGGATTTGGATTTTCAAGGAAGTACACTTCTATCCGGCTGAGACAAAAACAGAGGCGGTAACGATTTCGCATGAGCACCAGGGTCACGTGTGGGAAAACTATGAGACCGCCCTGCGTCGAGTCACCTTTGACAACGCCAAGCGTGTATTGCGGGAAACGGAAGAATATCTTCGGGCAGGGGTGAGCAATTAGCTATAAGGGTTTAGGAAAATTCAAAAGCCACGCGGTTGGGATAATACCCGGTTGCGTGGCTTTCTTCTTGGTGACGGTGTGACCGTCAGATCTTCTGCTTCGCATTTTCGCGAGTTCTGTTGAGCTCGTTTGCGCGCTTCAGTCTCATTCGCATGCAAAGAAGCCTCCATTTTGCTTGGGCGATAGTCTCCGCCCGAGACAATTTTTTCTTCATTGATTCTCCTTGGCCGAGGCCGGTAGGGGTGGGTGGGAAATTGTTCAGGGACTGTGCTGGTCTTAGTCTCTTGAGAGGCGGTCATTCCAACGTTCAATTATACACCTAAAATCGCATTGCGTCAAGAGTTTTTGTGTAATTATGGCTTGGAAAAGGTATTTTTTTAGAAAAAGAGTTGACTTTTTTCAGAAATAGTGTAGAGTAAAGCATCCGCGCCCACATCCTGAAACGGGAAGTGTGGCGGGCAGGCCCTCTTTTTCTTCTCTGATTAAACGCTACTAGCTAATTGCTAAACGCCGTCCAAGATGCTCACACTCAAAAACATTCGAAAAATTTACGGTATTCATCGCGTCCTCGAGAAGGTCTCTTTTTCGATTGGTGAGGGTCAGAAGGTGGCACTCGTCGGACAAAATGGTGTCGGGAAGTCGACGCTGCTTAAGATTGCGGCCGGTCTCGAATCCTTTGAAAAAGGAGAACGTATCGTACCCAATCGTTGTCTCCTTGGTTATTTGCCACAGGAGACCGACGCGTTGCCCGAAGAAACGCTTTTGGGCTATTTGCGACGGATGACGGGTCTGGCTGAGCTCGAAAAAGAAATGAAGCGCTTAGAGAAGCATCTCGATGAAGAGGCAATCTTGGCGCAGTTTGAGTTGGTTCAGGCGGACTTTGAACGGCTCGGCGGCTATGACTTTGAGCGTCGTGCCAGAAGTGTGCTTGAGGGATTGTTTTTGGCACACGTGGGACTGGAGCGGCCGCTCTCGGAACTTTCCGGCGGAGAAAAACGGAAGGCCGCCTTGGCGGGTGTTCTCTTGCGAGGCGTTGATATTTTGTTTCTTGATGAGCCGACCAATAACCTCGATTTGCCTGCCTTGCTGTGGTTGGAAAATTATTTGAAACGCTCCAAAGCCACCTGTCTTATTGCTTCCCATGATCGGCGCTTTCTTGATAATGTTGTGAAAAAGGTGGTGGAAATCGACTGGTTCAAGCGTGAAGCAGTCATGTATACCGGTGGGTGGAGTGAATATGCCGAGATGAAAGCGCATGCCTTTCGTCGTCACAAAGAACAGTATCGCATGCAGGAAGCCGAGCGCGAGCGCTTGTTTGAATCGATTGATGAAAAGAAAGAATGGGTGGTACGCGTCAAGGCCAGAGTCGCTCCGGATCACGACAAATTGACATCGAACTTCAAGAAAGAGCGTGCTGTGCGCAAGTTTGATGGGGCGGCAACCGCGCTTCAGGGTCGCGAGAAACGTTTGGATGCCGTCGAACGACCACTCGAGCGCCCGCCGCTTGATATTGTCCTGACCGCCGAAAAAAATGAGGAGAGTACGATTGTTTTGAAAAAACTGCTGTTTGGGTATCAGGCAAAAAAAGCAGGGGAACAGGTATTTCAGGGTGGCCCCATCGACTTGAAGATTCCACTTGGCACGCGTATTGCCATTGTGGGCAACAACGGTGTCGGGAAATCAACCCTGCTACAGACCATCACTGGTGCCCTGCCACCGCTTGGTGGTGCGGTGGTGCATGGCAAGCAGGTTATTTTTGGATATCTGATGCAGGAACACGAAAACATATCGCGGGCGATCACGCCCCGAGAGCTGTTTAAGAATCGACTACCCAATTTTGATACTTTTCAGGTTTCGCTCATGTTGTCGGAGTTTCAGTTTCCGCCAGATGTGCTGGATGATAAGATCAAGAACCTGAGTCCAGGAGAGCGGGTCCGATTGATTTTGGCGCTGCTGTCCATGCTGCATGCCAATGTACTCGTGCTTGATGAGCCAACCAACCATCTGGACCTCGAAGCAATCGAGGCGCTTGAAGAGTCACTTTCTATTTATCCGGGTACCATTCTTTTGGTGACACATGATCGTTTATTTCTCGAACGTGTGGAGATTTCGGCGCACTACCTGCTGGAAAAAGGTCTGCTCACTGTCGTGAAAAATTACGCCGAATACGAGCAGTCCGCTCTGCCACAGGTCAAGCGAGTACTGAAACGCCTTATAAAACGTACCTGAAAAGTTCAGTCCGAAGTAGGTACTTTCGGGATATTTTTCGAGTAAAAAAGGCTTACGGTTGCCCGAAAGAGGACTTTCTTGTATACTCGAGAGCATGAAACAACAGGTCAAAATTCGCTATCAGTTCGCTGCAGTCCTCTTGTTGGGGTTGGTGTGCGGTATTATTTCGTATCCTCAGGCGGTGAAATTTCTCCCCCCTGTTTTTAACGTGGCTGATGCGCTCAAGGTGAATAAGGGGCTGGATTTGCAGGGCGGTATTCACCTGGAATATCAGGCCGATGTTTCTCAGATTGAAAGTGAGAAGGTGGCCGACGCTCTGCATGCTGCTGAGGCAGTGATAGAACGGCGAGTCAATGCGTTTGGTGTCGGTGAGCCGCTTGTGCAGCTCTCTCGTTCCGGTACGGAGCAACGCATTATCGTCGAACTGCCAGGTATCAAGGACATTGAACAGGCCAAGAAGATGATCAAAGAAACACCGTTTTTGGAATTTCGTGAATCATCCGATGGTTTGTTGAGTGAAGAGGACACCAGGCAACTTGATGCGCTCAATCAGATGAGCAAGAGTCAAGCGGAGCGTGCGTTTGAGGAGCGTGCAAAAAAGAATGAGGATTTTGCGGCCTTGGCTGGTGAGCTGAGTCAGGATCCCGGCTCCAAAGACAAGGGAGGAGAATATGATTTCGTGAAGAGAGGATTTTATGTCGGTGCTTTTGACACCGCGGTTTTTGATACGAACTTTCAGAAAGGAACGCTGTATCCGACACTGGTAGAAACAGAATTTGGCTGGCATATCTTGAAGAAGCTGGATGAACGAGGCGAGGGTGATGAGCGTGAAGTAAAAGTGGCACATATCCTGTTCCGTAAGTATTCCCCGGCTGATTTTCCCAAGCTGGCGTTTAAGGCGACCGGACTTTCCGGGAAGAACCTGAAGAATGCCTACGTTGATTTTCAGAGTCAGGGTATGGGGTCGCCTCAGATCGCACTCCAGTTTGATGATGAAGGAACACGGTTGTTTGCCGAAATCACCAAGCGCAATATTGGAAAGCCGGTTGCTATTTTTTTGGATGACGAAATTATCAGTCAGCCGACCGTGCAAAATGAAATTTTGGGAGGGCAGGCGGTTATTACGGGAGACTTCACCATGAAAGAGGCCAATGATCTGGTCAAGCGACTCAATGAAGGGGCGTTGCCGGTGCCAATCACACTGGTCGGACAGCAGAGCGTGGATGCGTCACTGGGAGAGACAGCGCTCAAGGAGAGCTTGTTTGCCGGAGTAGTAGGACTCGGGGCAGTGGCACTCTATATGGTGTTTTACTATCGTTTGCTCGGGGTAGTAGCCGTGCTGGCGCTTCTGTTGTACACGGCTATGCTGCTGACACTCTTTAAGCTGTCTGTCTTTACGCCGTTTGCTATCACGGTGACACTTTCCGGCATTGCTGGGTTTGTGCTCTCGATTGGTATTGCCGTGGATGCCAACGTGCTTATCTTTGAGCGCACGCGCGAGGAATTATCCTATGGCAAAGGTGCCATTCGCTCACTGAAAGAAGGGTTTCGGCGCGCTTGGCCGAGTATTCGTGATGGTCACGTCTCGACACTTATCACTACCGTTATTCTTATTGGTCTCGGTACGGGATTTGTAAAAGGTTTCGCGGTTATTCTGGCGCTCGGTGTGCTCCTGTCTTTGTTTACCGCCGTCGTCTTGGTGCGTATTACGACAGAGTTTATAACCGGTGACTGGATGGAGCGTCACCCATGGCTCCTCGTTTCACCGAAAAAGCGGTTAGATGAGTAGTTGATTGCTAATTGATGACTGGTGACCGAATCGTATGTTACAGATTATTCAAAAAAGAAAATATGCCTACTTCCTTTCCGGATTGTTGACCCTGGGAAGCGTGGTGCTCATTGTGCTCTGGGGACTCAATCTCGGTATTGATTTCAAGGGAGGGACACTCATGGAAGTGCGGTTTTCTGTAGAGCCGGTGCCGGGAGTACAGGAGGTAGAGACAAGCTTGTCCCAGCTTAAGCTGCAGAGTCTGACAATCCAACCGACCGAGAATCAGGGGATGCTCCTTCGGTATCTTGCTTCTGATGAAAACGCCAATGAGCAGGTGTTGGCGCAGTTGACCGGTCTTGATAAGGACATTGTGCAGCTTCGGACGGACTTTATCGGAGGATCAGTGTCGGATCAGATTAAGAAGAATGCTTTTACCGGCATTGTCTTGTCTATCGCCGGTATTGCGTTCTATATCGCGTGGGCATTTCGCCGCGTGTCGGGAGTGGTGACATCTTGGGAATATGGTTTGGGGGCGGTTATTGCGCTGGCTCATGATATTATTATTGTCATCGGGTTGTTTGCCTTTTTGGGACGATACTATGGCGTTGAAGTTGGGGTGCCGTTTATCGCGGCGTTGCTGACCATTCTCGGCTATTCGGTCAATGATACGATTGTAGTGTATGATCGGGTACGAGAAAATCTCATGCGTTCCAGTCACAAGGAGGATTTTGAAAATATCGTCAATCGTTCGCTCAATGAGACCATGGGGCGCTCTATCAATACGTCGATGACGGTTATCATTACGCTCGTGGCTATCGTGCTCTTTGGTGGTGACAGTATTCGTTACTTCGGCGTGGCGCTCTTGGCCGGTGTGCTTTTTGGAACGTACTCCTCTATTTATATCGCTTCGGCACTGCTCGTCTCTCGGTATAAGATGAAGACGGCTGGAAGTAAAAAGTAAAAGGTTGCAAGTTAAAAGTTTATTTGAGAAGAGGGGTATATTTTAACAGGCTTCATATTATTAGAACGCTATGAATTGGAATCCATTTACCAAAAAAGACGAAGAAGAAAAAGAGGAGGCTCTGCCGAATATCCCTGGCATGCCTGAGACGAAGGACATGAATATGCTCCAGCGTTTTGCCATGAATCGACTGATGAAGATGAGTCCAGCTGAACGAGAAAAGACCCTTCGGAAAGCTATGACGCCGAAAAATATCGAAAAGCATAAGGGTGAAATTCTCGCGTCGCTTGAGGCTATGCGCAAGGCAGGCCAAATGTCAGATGATCAGTATCGCCTGGCCAAGGCTCGTTTTGGATTAAAGTGATTTTATGGAAAACAAAGAACAACTCATTGAAGAAATTCTGTCGCGGGGAGTGGCGGAGGTTATTGACCGAGAGCACTTGAAGAAGCGACTGCTTGAGGGGAAGCCACTCCGGATCAAACTTGGTATCGATCCGACGAGCGCTAATATTCATCTTGGACGAGCGGTAGTGCTTCTGAAGATGCGTGATCTTCAACAACTTGGGCATAAAATTGTGCTCATCGTTGGCGACTTCACGGGTGTCATTGGGGATACTTCTGACAAGGAAAGTGAACGGCCGATGCTCACGGCGGAAGCTATTGAGGCAAATATGAAGACCTATACGGAGCAAATGGGTAAGTTGATTGATCTTTCTCAGGCGGAGGTGCACCATAACTCCACGTGGCTTGGAAAACTTGGCTACGAAGAAATTGGACAGCAGGCCAATGCTTTTTCTTTGGCGGAATTCAGTGCTCGTGAGAATATTCGGAAGCGTCTGGATGAGGGGAAGCGCGTCTCGCTTCGAGAGGTACTCTACCCGCTTATGCAGGGTTTTGATAGTATCGCCATTCATGCCGATCTTGAACTCGGTGGCACTGATCAGCGGTTCAACCTGCTCGCTGGGCGTCGTTTGCAGGAAGTCCAGGGGCAGGAACCACAGGATATTCTCATGATGAATCTCATCTTGGGAACAGATGGTCGCAAGATGAGTTCTAGCTGGGGGAATACCATCAATCTGACTGATACTCCCAACGATATGTTTGGCAAGGTGATGAGTATCCCGGATAATCTTATCATGGATTATTTTGTCCACTGTACTCGGGTACCATTGATTGATGTTTCCAAAATGGCGGAAGAAATCGTGATGGGAGGTAATCCGCGGGATGCCAAGGTGCGTTTGGCAAAGGAAATTGTCCGACTCTACCACGGAGATGCTGAGGCCGATAAAGCGGAGCAGTACTTTGTTGAAACTTTTTCAAAGGGAATGGTGCCGGAAGACGTGGCAACAACGAGTGTGAAATCGCAATTTGAAACGATAGTTGATACCATCGTTGCTATGAAGTTTGCGACCAGCAAGAGCGATGCCATGAGAAAAATTGAACAAGGAGGCGTTTCTATTGGTGGTGAAAAAGTTTCCCAGGAGGATATTCAGTGGAACAAAGGGAATCACGAAGGGAAAGTGATGAAAGTAGGCAAGAAAGACTTCGTTAAAATCACTTTTTCGGCCTAATTCATCAGAAAGTGTTCTTATAAACTTTGCGGCGCGAATTGGGAGTTGAGCGGGCATGGATTCTGACTGCAAGTCAGAAGAGCGAGACTCACACTCAACAAAAAGTTTCGCGGGGGACTTTTTGTGGCGATGAAAGTTTGATAAGAATACTTTTCTCGGATAGCTTGGGTAAATTGGGCGATGTTTTTCGCCAAAAAGGGAAAAATCCGATAGAATACGAACATGCCCGGTAGTAGAACTTCAAAAGCTTGATTTCTTCTGCTGTGGTAAGAGTAGGTAGATGATTGAGTAAGTATTGATATGCGAAGTAGGACGTATACCAAGATAATATTTGAAGTTTCACTACCGGGATGAAAGAACAGATTGAAAAAATTGGTGCGAGGGCACAGGAGACGCTCTCGGCGCTCAAAACCATGACCGAGCTTGAAGCTTGGGAGATTGAGTATTTGGGTCGCAAGAGCGAGCTCAATTCACTGCTTAAGGGACTTCGCGATTTGTCTCCGGAAGAAAAAAAGGTGGTAGGGCCACTCGGAAACAGTACCAAACAGAACCTCATCGCATTGTTTGATGCCAAGAAAAAGGAATTGCTCGAAAACAGTATTGATTGGCAGGCAGAAGGGATTGATATCACGGCCCCTGGTATATCTTTCCGTGCTGGGCACCTGCATCCGATTACTCGTCTCGAGCATGAAATCGAGGATATTTTTGCCTCGATGGGATTTGATATTGCCGATGGACCAGAAGTAGAGATGGAGCGCTACAATTTTGACGCCCTCAACTTCCCTAAGGATCATCCCTCTCGCGATATGCAGGATACTTTTTGGGTTAAGGAAGAAAAGAAAGTGAAGGACCGGTATTTGCCAAGAACACATACGTCTGGCGTCCAGGTACGTTACATGGAATCACATAAACCACCGCTCCGGGTGATCGTCCCTGGTCGTGTGTTCCGTAATGAAGCGACTGATGCTTCGCACGAGCACACCTTTCATCAGTTTGAGTGCCTCATGGTAGACGTCGAAGGTCAGGTGACCGTGGCGACATTTAAGTTTGTGGCGGAAGAGTTTTTTAGTCGGTTTTTTGGAGAAAAGGTGAGCGTGCGATTGCGGCCGAGCTTTTTCCCTTTCACTGAGCCTTCGTTTGAGTTTGATATCAGTTGCATCCTCTGCGATGGCGCGGGGTGTGCCACGTGTAAACAAAGCGGTTGGCTCGAGATTGGTGGAGCTGGTATGGTCAATCAACGTGTCTTTGAGGCAGCCGGGTACAAGCGTGGTGTGTATCAAGGATTTGCCTGGGGTTTCGGTATGACACGTCTCGCCATGATGAAATACAAGATTACTGATATTCGTCTGCTTATGTCCGGTGACCTGCGTTTTATTCGACAATTCTAGCCTATGAAATACAGCTATCGCATTTTGAAAGAATTGTCAGGAACCAAGAAAAGCGCTCCGCAACTCGCGAAGCTACTTATGGCTCATGCGTTCGAAGTGGAAGGCATCGAAAAATTCACAGCAGGAATTGATGACGTTGTGATCGGTCGAGTGGTTACGCTCGTGCAGCATCCGGATGCGGACAAGCTGCGTGTTGCGGAGGTGGAGGTTGGAAAGAAAGATATTCGTACTATTGTCTGTGGCGCGCCCAATATCGTCGCCGGCCAGCTCGTCGTCGTGGCCTTGCCCGGTGTGACGCTCCCTGGTGGGATTGAAATCAAGGTAGCCAAGCTCCGTGGCGTGGAATCAAACGGCATGATCTGCTCGGCTAAAGAACTGGGTCTCGGGGATGACCACTCTGGTATTCTGGTGCTTCCGGAAGATGCACCAGTGGGTGCATCGTTTGTGAAATATGTCGGTCTTGATGACAATATTATTGAAGTGAAGATCCTGCCTGATCGTGGTTCGGATGCGCTCGCCTATCAGGGGTTGGCTCGTGAAATTGCTGCGCTCGATGGCTATGCCCCTCATTTCGGTGAAAAATCTCTCAAGCCCGTTCGCGTTCCTTCATATAATCGTGCACCCAAGGTCGTCATTGCGGACAAGATAGGGTGTCCCCGTTATGCGGGCATATTACTTCGCGATGTCACGGTCGGAGAGTCGCCTTTGTGGCTCAAGGTACGTCTCATCGTTTCTGGTTTGCGTCCGATTAACAATATTGTTGATGTGACCAACTATCTGATGCTTCTTACTGGGCAGCCTATGCATGCCTTTGATGCGGATAAGATTTCAGGTGTCCTGACGATTCGACGTGCCAAGAAAAATGAAAAGTTGGTGTTGCTTTCCGGTGATGTCAAAAAACTGACGATAGATGATCTGGTGATTGCTGATACCAAACAGGCATTGGCTTTGGCTGGGGTCATGGGTGGGCATTCTTCGGCCGTCACAAGTGAGACTAAAAATATATTTCTGGAAGTGGCCAATTTCGAAGGGTCATCGATTCGTCGTACCAACAACCGTCATGCTGTGCCAACGGATGCGAGCTACCGATTTGAACGGTCACTCGATCCCAATCTGGTCGGCGAGGCACTTCGTGAAGCAGCTGCACTCCTCCCGAGCCTGTGCGGCGGAAAAATTATGGGTGTGCGTGATGTGTATCCCAAGGAAGTGATGCCATGGAAGATCATGCTTTCGCTCGATCGCGTAGAACATGTGATCGGGGTGAAGCTGCCGCTGTTCCAGGTGGTGCAACACTTGGCACTTTTGGGTTTGAAAGTGAAAAAAGTTGCTAGTGAGGATATTTTGTCTGTCACGGTGCCATCAAGACGCCCTGATTTGCGTGATGAGTGGGACTTGATCGAAGAAATTGGTCGTATGCATGGGTACGATGGTATCAAGGCCTCTGCGCCACTTTTGCCGCTTTCAGCTCGCCCGAAAAATCCAGTCAAATTGCTTGAGCGACATGCCAAGCATGCATTGGCGGCGGCCGGTTTTGATGAGCTCATGACCTATTCATTTTATGGTGATAAAGAGATTGCTACGACTCGGTTACCGCTTCCTCGTCACCTTGAGCTTGAAAACCCCCTCAGTCCTGATCAGAAGTATCTCCGTCTGACACTCTTACCGCTTCATTTGCGCAAGGCAGCCGAAAACGGACGACACATTGAGAGCTTTGATTGTTTCGAATGGGGGAGAGTTTTTCGTAAGGACGAGAAGACAAAACGCCCATTGGAAGAGGGGGCTCTCGTGCTCCTTTCCCTCGTATCCAAGAAACAGGAGAACGGAGCGAGTTCTAAAACAGGCGAGGCATTTTTCACACTGAAAGGTAAAGTGTTCGCGTTTCTCCAGTCACTTCATATCGACACGGATACACTGACCCTGGAACAGCCCGAACAGTACCGTGAAGAGATACCGGCTCTCCAGATGCTCCATCCGACACGCAGTGCCTGTTTGGTAGTAAAGGGGAAGGTAGTGGGTGTTTTGGGAGAACTGCATCCCGAGGTGGCTAAAGCATTCGGCTTGGATGCTCGGGTAGCAGTGTGTGAATTTTTTACGACCGAGCTCTTGGCTATGGTACGTACTGAGACATTGTTTGCTCCACTTCAAAAATTTCCATTTGCGAGACGCGATATTTCGCTCACCTTTCCCAGGGTGATGACTGTCGGCGCAGTGGAGCGTCTGTTGTCCGAGGCGGGCGCACCGCTCCTCCAAAAATCGGAACTTTTCGATATTTATACCAAAGATGATGAAAAGAGCTTTGCTTTTCATCTTTCTTTCGGCGCCGCTGACCGCACTTTGTCCAGTGCTGAGATGGATGCTGCCTTTGATCGGATCGTGGCGCTCGCCGGAACCAACGGTGGCCGCTTACGGGTGTAGGTCGCGTTATGCTGATTTCGAAGACATTCTCATATCTTTTGTTGGTAGTCCTTCTTGGGAGTATTGTTTTGATTTGGCAAATGGTGCCACTACCATGTGAGACGCCGCTTTTGTATTCTTTGGGTCGTTTTGATTCTCAGTTTGGTTTGAAAGAGGTTGATTTTTTACGAGAGGCGGAGAAAGCGGAGAGTTTGTGGGAACAGGCGGCTGGTCGGGAACTATTTCGCTACACGCCAGAGGCTCCGTTTCGAGTGAATCTTATTTTTGACGAACGTCAGGAACAGACAGTGGAAGGGCAACGATTGGAAGCTTCTTTTGAAAAAACACAGGCAAAACAAGATACGCTCGAACAAAAGCAACAAAAAACACTGGCGCTGTATGAAACGAAGGGTCAGGCGTATGAACGTGCTGTTTCTTCGTTTAAACGTCGATTGGATGCGTATAATGCTGAGGTGGAAAAATGGAACAGGGAGGGTGGGGCGCCACAAGAAGCCTATGAAGAGCTCAATCGGGTTTCGCGGGCACTGTCACAAGAAGGGGAGGCGCTTGAGACGAAGCGACTGGAGCTCAATCGCTTAGCTGGGGAAGTGAACGCTTTTTCAAAACAAAAAGTAGCGGTGGTGGAACAGTATAACGAGCAGGTGGAGCAGTATGCCAATCGGTATGGCGAACCGGGAGAATTTGATCAGGGGGATTATGTGGGAACGGAAATCAATATCTATCAGTATGATGATCTCCCGCATCTTGAGGCGGTATTGACGCATGAGTTTGGTCATGCTCTGGGTTTGATACATGGGACCAATCCAACGTCAATTATGTACCACCTCATGGAACGTCAATCCTTTGACCCGGTGACGCTCAGTATGGAGGACACGGCTTTGCTTCGTGCCCAGTGTAGTCAGGGTGTTTGGGAGGTTGTATTGAGGCAAATTGGCATCTTGAAGGGGTATGTTTTCCCTGAGAAATAGCCAAAAAGGATGCAGAAATGGCTGTTTTGGGGTAGAGTAGGAAGGAAACATGTCTGGATTTTTTTGTGATAGAACAGGATGAAAATTGCATTGGTGCATGATTATTTGGTGCAATACGGTGGAGCGGAGCGAGTGCTTCAGGCTTTTACCGAGCTTTTTCCGTATGCGCCTATTTATACCCTGATTCATGATGACGAGGCCATGCGAGGAGCCTTTCGTGACAAACGCATCTACACGTCCTTTCTCCAAGATCTTCCCTTTTCCCGAAAACGGCATCGTTTTTTTCCGCCACTCATGCCGCTTGCCATCGAGGAATTTGATTTTACCAAGTATGATATCGTGTTGTCTGATTCATCGAGTTATGCCAAGGGGATTATCACGCGACCGGAGACGCTTCATATCTGCTACATGCATACGCCGATGCGCTATGCCTGGGATGATTGTCAGAAATATACCCAAGACTTTGGTTTCCCGGATTTTATCAAGCGTCTCGTTCCCTTTTTTATGAGCCCCATTCGGTTATGGGATAAAGCCAGTGCTGATCGCGTGGACCAGTATTTGGCCAATTCCCAGTTTGTGGCTAAGCGAATCAAAAAATACTATCGGAAAGAAGCTCTCGTCATTCATCCACCGGTCAATGTCGACCAATTTTTTGTGGCCAAACCGGAAGAGCGTAAGGATTATTTTCTTATGGTGGGACGATTGATTGCCTACAAGCGTCACGATATCGCCATCGAAGCATTCAATCGTTTGAAATTGCCGCTGAAGATTATTGGTCGTGGCCCGGAGATGAAGCGTTTGCAGAAACTCGCTGGTCCAACGATTGAGTTTTTGGGTCGGGTACCGGAAGAGGCTCTGCCTAAATACTATGCTGAGTGTCGAGGGTTTGTTTTTCCGCAGGAAGAAGATTTTGGCATTGTCGCTATAGAGGCGATGGCTTCGGGGCGTCCTCTCATCGCCTATCGCGGAGGAGATATTGTCGAGCATATGGAAGAGGGAAGTATGGGAGTGTATTTCAATGAGCAGACACCAGAGGCTATTGTGCAGGCTCTGCAGGGTTTTGATGAAAAGCGGTATGACCCGGATTTTATCAGGAGTCGAGCACTTCGTTTTGACAAAGAGCGGTTTAAGGCTACAATGAAGGACTATGTGGAAAAAGCACTGAGAGAGCATATGGAAAACAGGAAATCGAGCACGTAATGAGGAGTGTTTTAAGAGAACAGCACTATGGAACTGAAGGAGTTGATAGCAGTACTGTGGAAACAGAGAAATCTCTATTTGGGATGTGTGCTCATTGTTTTTTTTGGTGCATGGATATGGCAGAAGGAACAGCCGGTGAATTATCAGGCGACGCTGCTTATCAATATCGGAAGAGCGGGAGTGAGTACGACAACGGAATATACCTACGATAGTTTCTATCGTTTGCAGGCGGATGAGCGGTTTGCTGATACCGTCGTACGGTGGCTTTCTTCACCACGAGTAGTAGAGGATATTTATCGGGAGGCTCATCTTGATCCGAAAGGATTGGATCTTGGAGATCTCGGGTCTGTTTTCGCTGCCGGACGTCTTTCCTCGCAGATTATTTCGGTTAAATATGGCGGTGAGGACAAGGAGGCGCTCGAACACTTGGCAGTGGCCGCTGTCTCGGTGCTCAATCGATATACGGATACACTCAATACAGAAGCCCGTGATACGAGTTGGTTTGTCGTGATTGGTAGTGACCCGGTGATTCGTGATGCACGAGTGAGTCTGTCGATAGCCTTGGCGGTAGGCATAGCGAGTGGTCTGTTTCTCGGTTTTTGGTTGGCGTTATTCCGGCACTACTTTATGAAGGAATGAACAGGCGAGGCGAGGACTTTTTCTAAGATTCTTACGTATGCGTATTGGGATTGATATTCGGTGTCTGGCAGAAGGAAGAAGGACCGGCGTGGAAGAATATACCCTGGCGTTGCTGCGGAATCTTTTTGCACATGACCAGGAAAATGAATACATTCTTTTTTTTAATGCCTGGGGGAAGAAAACCCCGGATTTTTCTTGGATAGAGGAATACCCTCGAGTGACGCTCAAGCGGTATCATATTCCGAATAAGCTGCTCAATCTTTCTCTTTGGTACTTTGGTGTTCCAAAGCTCGATCGTTTGATCGGAGGGGTGGATGTGTTTTTTCTCCCCAATCTGAACTTTGCAGCGGTTTCACTAGAGACCAAGTTGGTGGTGACTGCTCATGACCTGTCATTCGAGCTCTTCCCAGAGACGTTCTCTTTCAAGCAGCGTGTGTGGCACTATTTGGTGAATTTTCGTCACCTGGTGCGACGGGCAGATCGTATTATTGCCGTTTCTCAGTCAACCAAGGGGGATTTGATGTCAGAATACCGGGTACCGGAACAAAAAATTGTCGTGATACCAAGCGGTATCGATCAGCGGTTTTTTTGTATGGATCGGAATGATCCGGAACTGCTTCGGGTACAGGAAAAGTATCGTCTTCCCTATCGCTTCATTCTTTTCTTGGGGACACTTGAACCACGTAAGAATATTGTGACTCTCCTCGATGCATATCAGGCGCTTGAGGGTGCTGGGGGCGATCTTTTAAAAAAATATGATCTGGTTGTGGCCGGAACGAAGGGGTGGAAGCGTGAGGATGTCCTTTCTGCTCGGGCAAACTCTTTGCATCACGAACGAATTCATTTTCCGGGGTTTATCGCCGATGAAGATAAGGTGGCGCTGTATAATCTGGCTAGTGTCTTTGTCTATCCTTCTTTGTATGAGGGATTTGGTTTCCCGCCACTTGAGGCTATGGCCTGTGGTACGCCGGTGATTGCGGCTCATTCTTCGGCGCTGCCCGAAGTCGTGGGGTCGGCCGGTATCATGATCGATCCATATCAGCCCGATGAATTGTATCAGGCATTGGTATCTCTCCTCCACAGTCAGGAGCTACTCCTTGATTTGAAAGAACAGGGCCTGCGGCGGTCACAGCATTTTTCTTGGGAAAAAACAGCGGCGGCAACGCAAGCGGTCTTTGTGTCGGTAAAAAACCATGAAAAGAGGGTTCTTGCCAATGATTAGATGAAAACGGTATGATAGAGGGGTGTAATTCTTTTATTCAGAATCTCTATGGGTGCCATCATGAAACTTGTTGCTGTGGCGGTCGTGGTTCTTGTTGGTGTATCCATTTGGAAGTATGGATTTGGTGACAAGTCTTCATCGGGTGCGGCTGTTTCCAATTCAGCTATCGATGTGACAGAAAAGGATTGGGTACATGGGAAAACGGATGCACCGGTAACACTGGTTGAATACACGGATTTTCAGTGTCCGGCTTGTGGAGCGTACTATCCTATTCTCAAGGAACTCGAAGCTGAGATGGGCGATACCGTGCGGATAGTGATTCGTCATTACCCACTGGTGCAGATTCACAAAAATGCTTTGCCTTCTGCACGCGCAGCGGAAGCTGCTGGTCGTCAGGGGAAGTTTTGGGAAATGTATGACGTATTGTTTGCCAATCAAGCAGAATGGTCAGGGGCACAAGATCCGATGATGAGTATTTTTCCTGCCTATGCCGGGAGAATTGGTTTGAATGTGGAACAGTTTCGTAAAGATATGAGCGACGCCACGCTTGATGATAAGATTACGGTTGATCGTGGTACGGGGAATGAGCTTAAAATTACAGGCACCCCTTCGTTTTTCTTGAATGGTGAAAAACTGGAGAATCCAAAGAGTGCTGAGGCCTTCAAGAAGGCCGTTGAGGACGCTGCCAAGAATCGGTAGGGGAAAGATGTAAGATTTTGTGGTAGACTACGTCTAAAGAGGTAGATATCAAGCGAACTTGTAATTTGTCGCTTGAGTAAAATAAAAAATATGTCGGAAAAAAAGAAGATGGGTCTCTTACCAGCCTTGTTGGTGGCGATTCTTTCGTTCGGAGGGTTTGTCGGGGTGGCTTCGGTGGTTCACATAATGCCGGGAATATGATTCCCGTGTCTTTTGCTAAGGATGGCGAGGATGATGGTGATGATGGAGGAGATGATGGCGGTGATGACAACAATGATGATGACAAGGATGATGACAAAGATGACGATAAGGATTCAAAGTCTGAGAAGAAGGCCAAGGAAGATGCTAAGAAGAAGGCTGAACGTGATCGAGAGGCTGCCAAGAAGGCCGCTGAACGCTCCAGTAAGTCGTCCAATTCTTCTGATGACGACAATGATGATGATATGGTGAATGGCGTCAAGGTGCGTGGAGATGGCTCTGTGGATGACGATCAGAATGATGAGGATGGAGATGATGACATGGTCAACGGGGTAAAGGTTCGTGGAGATGGATCTGTTGACGATGATGGCGATGATTCAAAGGAAGATGAAAGAAGAGGGGATGACAATGGCATGTACAAGGATCGTACCAAGACCCTCTCTAAATTACAGGAAGAGCTTGCCAAGGCTGAAGAAGATATTTTGGAAAAACAGGCAGAAGGTGTCGATGTGACCGCTGCTCTGGCTCGTTTGGCTGAGGCCAAGGCGAAGGCAGGAACCGTCGGTGGCGCGTTTGATGTCAATGACTTGGAGGCTGCTAAAGAGTTGAGCAAAGAAGTGAAGAAGTTGGCTCATTTTGCTAGTCACGATGATTTGCATGATGCCAAGGAAGTGGCAGAGGATGCTGCCAAGGTGGAGAAGCGTATTTCTCAAACCAACGGCAAGATCGCTCTCTTGGAGGCAGTCGGTGGTGATAGTAGTGCCTTCAAGTCATCACTCGCAACCTATGTGTCTGATTTGGCTGCTCTCAAGGCAACTATAGCGGCGGGAGGATATGATTTGGCAGCTATGGAGGCCTCGCTCGACACACTGGAGCGCAAGGTGAAGCGTCTCAAGAGTAGTATTGAAAGCGCTATCTATGCTCTTGGTGGAACGGACAGTCAGTATGATGATGACTATGAGGACGAAGTGGAGGATATGCACGAACATCTCTACGATGTCGCTGGTATCGAAGATGATAGCGTAGGAAGAGCTATTCGTGGTATTGCAGATGATCACAAGGATGCTGCCAAGAAAATTGGGGAAACAGTGAAATCCATCGATAACCGCAATCCGGTACTGCAGACCCTGCTCGGTGCTAGTAAGGATGATTTGGCCAGTCTGGAGGATCAAATCGCTGCCAATAAGACTCGCACAGAAGTGTTGACGAGAGCGGCAGAAGCTATTGATGATCAGGATGTCAAGAACATTCTTTTGGATCAGATTGCTACCCTGAAGGAACAGACGAACAAATTGGAAACGTTTGTTGGTGGTCAGCGTGATCGCCTGAGTGTTTTCGGTTGGTTCTTCAACCTCTTCTAGTGGAGGGATAGAATCGAAGAGAAATTTCCGAAAGAGGGCTTCGTGCCCTCTTTTTGCTTTTGACCGAAGTGTTATTCTATAGTATAGTTCGGGCAATCAATTTTTCATACACTTATGCAGAAAAAATTCCTTATTTTAGCGTTCGTAGCCCTGGGCCTTATTGGAGGAGCGGTTTTTGTGTGGCAGAAGAAGACAAGTCAGGAAGTGTCTCAGGGTGAGGTGAAAATTACCGATGCTAAAGTAGTTCCTGATGATTGGAAAATATACAGGAGTGAGAAATATGGGTTTGAACTGTATTTTCCAAAAGATTGGAGCTTCTCGGAAAATGCAGGCGATAACGGTGACAGATCTGTGGTGAGTTTAATGAGCCCAGAAACGAAAACTCTCATGGAAAAACATCGAGTAAGTGAGACATGTGATATTTCCTTTTATTACTACGATTCTATTACATCTGAACCTGAGAATAGGGATCGGGCAACAACTATAGAAGAGATGATTAGCCAAAATGAGTTAGTAAGAAAAATTGGATCAACAACGTTAGGTGGCGTAAATGCTACTGATGTTGTTTGGGGCGGAAATGGAGCTTATTATTCAATACTCGCTATAAAGAATGATCATCTTTATAAGGTCTGGTCGTGTAATAAAGAGAGGCAAGAGCAACTTAGTCCTATCGAAAAAAAAATTATTGAGTCCTTCAAGTTTATTGAAGCAGATCAAAACTAAAAACCACGGGTCTTGATTTCTCTTGCGATGATTCTAGACTCTTCTACACATGAAGAATTGTCGTCGTGTGTAGGTAGGCCTAGAATCACTAGGCTCTTATCTCGTCCCTTAACAACCAGGAGTATGGAAAATGAGCTCACCCAAGTGGATTGTTGTGTTGTTTTCGTTGTTGGCTCTGCTTTCGTGCGGAGGTGGTGAACCGGAATCATCACCGGTTCAGTCCAGTAACGGCGTTCCGCAGCGCGAATCAAGGATGTCCATCCTTTCGGCAGGCACAAATACCTCCTCCCTTGCCCAGACGGCCACGGGATTCTTCTATCCGACGGGCACTGCATCGTATTCGATCGGGGCATGGTGGCTTGCCAAGGATCCGAACTACTTTTCTGGTGAATATCACCTTGGTTTGGACATCATGCGTGACTACGGGCAAAGTGTCTACGCGATTGCTGATGGGACAGTGAAGCGGAAGAGTCCGAGCGGATGGGGAGCCAATAACTGTGCCCTAGCCATCGAACACACAACTGGTTCTGGTGAAGTGTTTGTTGCAATTTACGGTCATTTGCTTTGTAGTTCCGTTGTTGGCGAGAGGCAACCAGTGACCGCTGGCCAACCAATCGGCACTATCGGTGATTGGTCAGAAGGTGACCATCTTCACTTTGGTATTCACCCTGGACCGTTTAGCACGATAGCTGCGAGCCAGTGGGGACGGCAGTTTATCACTGGTCATTGGACAGATCCATGCACTGGAGGCTGTCTGAACACAATGACCGATCCCATCGCTTACATCGAAATGCACACTGCCTACAACGAATCGGTGGAAGTGCAGACTCACTGTCAGGGGAATATTTGCTGGGCGCCGATTAATGGATCCTGCGAGAGTGCGACGACCCGTTATCGTATGCTTAATCCGCCATTTGCTCAAGAGGTGGTTGGCGTGGAAGTATGCGGAGAACTCAAGTCCACAATGCTTTACATCATGACAAACTCAAATCCTCAACAGAGGGTCCCTGAAGAGCATGGGTGGCAGTCGTGGTTTCGGAAAGCCTTGCAATTTTTCGGTCTCGGTCCAACGGCGAGCGCTGCTGAATTCCAGCAACTCAATGACTTTCGTACTTTGAATACGATATACGTTCTCGAAGGGCGTATCGTTTCGGGGAGCGCCTCGAAGTTAGTTTATGGGACAGGCCAGGGGTATGA
>CAZHDL010000005.1:0-261 GCA_964531045.1 uncultured Bdellovibrionales bacterium
TCCTCATCCAGGAAAAATGTACCATAATTCCACGGCCGTGGAATTATGGTACAAAATGGTAATGACGAAATAAAGAAAATGATGGAAAAGAATGGGGGATTTGAAGCATGCGTGAGAATTAAGAATTACGTAACTCGTTACATATATGAATAATTCAGGAAAATTTTTCGGAGGGTTGCTTCTAGTGTATGCGGTGCTCTTTGTCGTGTGTGCCGTGAACCCGATAGACCGGACGGTGTGGTTTGCGGAAAATTTGACCGT
>CAZHDL010000005.1:271-11552 GCA_964531045.1 uncultured Bdellovibrionales bacterium
GTGTGGATTATCATCGCGATGCTGGTTGGGTTGTACATGCGGGGAGTGCGATTTTCGAAGCTGGCGTATGGGCTCATGTTTGTACTCATCTATCTACACACGATTGGTGGTCACTATACCTTTGCACTGGTGCCGTTTGATTGGGTCTCTGATCTGTTTGGTTTTGAGCGTAACCACTATGACCGGATGGCGCATTTCTCGGTGGGGTTCTATGCCTTTGCTGTTGCCGAGTGGTTGTGGAACAAAAAACTGGTGGCGAATAAGTTTCTTCTCTTTACCTATCCGGTGTTTGTCATCGCGACGATTGCTATGAGCTATGAGCTCATCGAGTGGTACTATGCGGTGCAGTCAAACGCGGCTGATGCTATGGCGTACCTGGGGAGTCAGGGTGATATCTGGGACGCGCAGAAAGATATGCTGGCTGATACCTTGGGAGCTCTTGTGGCAACAACACTCTTTTTCCTCGTCCGCAAACCAACGTTTGAAAAAAAATAAGGAGTACGTAACTGAATGAGGACTATGCAATCATACGAAACAGTAGCGGAATACATGAAGAATGTGCCGCGGGGTGTGCAGGGTGAGGCCAAGCGTTTGTGGGCGCTCCTTTGCAAGCTTGTGCCGGAGGGCGAGGAGGCGATGCGCTATGGGATGCCGACCATCCGGGTGTATGGCAAAAACCTGGTGCACTTTGCAGTACAAAAACAACACTACGGTTTCTATCCGGCACCGTCCGGTGTGAAGCAGTTTGAGCAGGAGATTGCCAAGCGCTACCGCTTTTCTAAAGGTGCCATCCAGTTTCCTTTTGATGAACCATTGCCGATAACACTCATCACCAAAATCGTCCGCTTTCGCCTCAAGGAGGAGCGCGCCAAGTTATAATAGAATTACGTAACTCATTACATATATGGCACTGACCGCGACACATTTGCGATTTGCACTCGAGATGAAAGATAAGCTTTTGGTGCAACACATGGAGCAGTATCTCTCTGGGGCGATGTATCCTGATTCTCGCTATTTCACTGGTGTAGCAAGAGAGGTGACACATGACGAGTCCTTGCTTGCTGGCGACGTGCGACAGTTAGATGACTTTCGTAAGGGCTGGGCGATGCACTTGGTATGCGATCGGACCCAAGGCAAAGCCATGGAGCAGCTTTTTCCGGAGGAGATTGCCTCGCTTCAGTCGAATGAAGAAAGTTGGATATTTCGCACAGCACTCAAGGTGTTGCAGGATATCGATGATACTCAGCAGTTCGATGCCAATCGTTTTGTGCGAATGATGACGTGGTATCAGTCACCATGCGGAAACGAAACGAGTGAACAGCTCGAGCGCTATTATGGCTTGTACCGTGATTTGTATGCTTCCGGGGATGTGACTATCGAAGAAGAGACGGCTGTGTGGGTCAAAGCTGGTATGGATGAGAAACTTGTCGAGCACGTGAAAGAAAAGGCGTATCGTCTGAAAGGAACACCAGGGGACATGGAGCGTGTGGGACAGTTGTATGCTCTGTCAGTGGAGCATTATTTCCTGACAAACAAGCTGGATTGAATTACGTAATTCATTACCGATAGGTGGAGTTCAGAGGGTACAAGCCTCATTTGCTTGGGTATTTCGTGAGTGGTATACTCGGGGTAGTTTTGGGTTAAATAGTAACCGTATATTTTCATGAGTCAGTATCAAAATGAAATCGATCCGGAAAAAATCAAGCAGAGTATCGAGAAATACAAGGTCCCATTTTTCTTGATTATTGCGGTTACTTTTTTTTCTGGACCACTTATGACGCTTTTAAATATTTTTGCTTTCAGTATGGAATTCATTCTTCTTATCACTCTCGTTGTCGTGTTATTGTTTTCTATCAAGCAGGTCAATCAGTATGAACGGGGTGTAAAGTTTACGATCGGTAAATTTGTCGGACTGATGGAGCCGGGCTGGCGTCTCGTCATCCCTGTGTTTCAGTCGTATCAGAAGATTGATATGCGCGTGCGAGCAGTCGATGTGCCGAACCAAGAGGCGATCACCAAAGACAATATCTCGGTCACCGTGAACGCGGTCATTTACTACAAAATTAGTGAGGCGGAAAAAGCTATCCTCGAAGTGGAGGACGTGTACTATGCGGTGTCTCAGTTGGCGCAGACCACGATGCGTAATGTCGTTGGAGAAGTTGACCTCGACGAATTGCTTTCGAACCGGGATGCCATCGCTGAACGGATCCGTGCTATCGTCGATAAGGCCACAGATGTGTGGGGGGTCAAAGTAAATTCCGTGGAATTGAAGGATGTGACGCTGCCAGAAGAAATGAAGCGTGTGATCGGGCGACAGGCCGAGGCGGAACGAGAGAAGCGCTCGGTGATTATTCAAGCTGAAGGCGAACTGATTGCAGCAGAGAATCTCGCTAAGGCGGCCACGATCCTCTCATCCGCTCCTGGAGCACTCCATTTACGGACGCTCAATACCCTGAATGATGTTTCTTCGGACAAATCTAACACTATCGTATTTGTGACTCCGCTCGAAGTCTTGCGTGCCCTCGAGCGTTTTGGAACAAAATAGGAGCAGCATATCTGGCGCGATGAGAGAGAAAGAAAAACCCCGGCACTCGCTCGGTGTCGGGGTTTGCTGCAGAATAGAGGGGCGTGTTTGGTTTTGAGATAGGGTGCTTTCGCTTTTTTGTACCCTCTTTACAAAAAAATTCAAAGGAGGATAATGAAATGTCCTTTCCAAAAAGAATAATTTCTTTGTCTCTCTATCTGGCTTGGCAGATCCAAGCGTGAATCTGGAGAATCGACATGACTACGCAGCAACAGTTGATCAGTGAAGTGGCATCGGCAACTCCGATCGCTAAAGTGTGTCCCGCGTGCGGTACAGATTTCGAGTTCTACTGCGGATGGCGGCTGGTATGTGTCGTCTGCGGTGAAACTCCAGCCCAACAGCAACGGACACTGTTGGATTCCTATATGGCTCATCCGCCAAGGGATGCGCAAGCACAGGGAGATAATTCTCAGGAACACATGGTCGGGCAGTGCATCTGGTTCCACTATCTTTTTCCACCAAATGATGGAGATGATGTGAGGGTCCATCGCATCAGCAGTGTTTCGGAGGATGAGACCTCTGGCGGTTCATTTGCCACAATCTACATCATTCCGCATGGTGACCGAGACAGCCGTGTGTTTGAGAGTTGGGCTGGTCAACCGGGGTTCTCGTCGATTCGAACGGGAACAAGTGCTCCGGTGAATCGACCGCCGTGCAAGATTTGCTTCCCCGAAGGCTATCGCGACCCGCCATCGGTAGAGTAGGACGTTGCTGGTTGCGGCCGACAACAGCGCTGAACTTACGAGTCGGCGCTTTTTTTATCTGCTATACTCACACTGTAGAGGTTGTCATTATTCTTTTTTAAGCATATGAACAATTTTGTAGAATACGCAGCGCTCATCAAGCCGACGTGGTCGCCACCGGGTTGGGTGTTTGGTCCGGTATGGTCGGTACTCTATGCGATCATTGCCCTTACTTTTGGTCGAGTTTTTTTCATGGCGTGGCAGGGACAGGTGCCGCTTTCGGTAGTGGTGCCTTTTGTGCTCAACCTGGTTTTCAATTTTTCCTTTACGTGGATTCAGTTTGGGCTGAAGAATAACGCGCTCGCGTCCATCGATATCCTCTGGGTACTGGGGACGCTCATCTGGGCGATGGTGGTGATTTTTCCTCACTCGCGTCTCCTTGCCTATGCGCAGATTCCCTATCTTCTCTGGGTGTCGTTTGCGACGGTGCTCCAACTGACAATCACCTATCTCAATCGGTAACATGTCGAAGAATTTTTTTACGCTGAAGGGCGAAGTGTGGCTGTATCCGAGTGATGTGGCCAGTTGGCATTTTGTTTCGTTGCCAAAAAAAGAATCGGCCGTTATCAAGGCTGCCTATGGTGATCAGTCTCCAGGTTGGGGATCTTTACCGGTTTCGGTAACGCTTGGGATGAGCACGTGGAAGACTTCGATTTTTCCGGATAAGCATTCCGGTGGATACCTCTTGCCACTTAAGGCGACTGTGAGACAAAAGGAGCATATTCGTCAGGGAGATACTATTACTTTTGCTCTACAGGTGCTGCCCAAAAAGAAATGAAAAGTGTGTTTTTGGAACCACGACCAAGTGCCGGTTTTTCTTGACGGAAGCATGGAAATGAGGCATGATGCTCAATCGACCTTTTATCAGGTCGATGTCGCTAGCAGGCCCATCCCGGGCCTGGGCAAACCTTGGAGAGGTGCGAGATGCCTAAAAAAATCCTCGTGAAGGAAACGATTCGTTGTCCGGGCATGAACTCGAAACGAATGGACATCGAGAGGCCGATGAAGGCCACGCTGTTCGTGAACAAAGACCCACGTTACACCGTGGCAGTGCTCTACACCGAAACAGGTCACAAGCTCGGGACCTTCGGCTTGGAAGGGCTGGATGCGTTGCGGGTCGCTGCTAAGGTGGCGCGCAACAGGTTGGTCAAGCTCATCGCCACGCAAGGGCGTGATGGAGGTGTTCATGGCACCAAATGATGTTGCTGAAGGACACGCGGCATCAGGGGAGTACCTGACCTTTTGGGTCGGTGACTACTGGTACGGTGTGGATGTTTTGCGCGTTCAAGAGATCCGCTCCTACGAACAGCCAACCCGCATCTCCAGCGCGCCCCCAGCCCTGCTCGGGGTGATCAACCTGCGTGGCGTTATCGTTCCCATCTTTGACCTTCGCGTCTGGATGGGGCGTGAATCCTCGCACGGCAGGTTTATGTCCAACGTCGTGCTCCATTTCGACGGTCGCACCAGCGGACTGATCGTCGATGGGATATCGGACGTGCTGGAGATTCGTGCGGAACAGATCCAAGCGGTGAGCGAGCGCGCCGATCTCAATGGGCAGCTGCCCATCTTGGGGAGCGCCACCATCAATGAGCTCACTGTGGCCGTGGTCGATATCGAGCAACTGGTGATGGAACAACTGTTGCCCGTATTCGATCAGTCGCAGGGTCAGTAGCGAATGCCAGGCCGGAGAGAATTCTCCCGGCCTTTTTCTTTTAGTGGCGAGAGATTGACATTTGATGTTTGTTTCTTTATGATGCGAAGTCGTTGGGAAAATATTTTTTCGACGCAGATTGCGGATTACTGAACCTCACCAAGGAGTAGGCGATGAAACCGGTTGTGGGAGAAAGTCCGAAGAGCGAGTGGTTTGCGGAGTGCCTGAACCACAATAGCAACAACGCGCTTGCCGCAGCACTTGCGGCAATTGGTCTCGGGCACGAGGGTGTTGGCACGAATGTCGAAGTTCTGTGTCATGACAACAGGACCCGCTCAATGTTCCGGATCCCGAGTTCTTACGTTCAGAAGATAAAGCGAGTGATGAGAGGGAATGATGTCCTCCGCTTTCGCTTCTGGAAGCGGGCGCATCATGATGTTCCCGCTTATCCTGCGGACTTTGTCGAACGCAAGGGTGCCAGGCAATCTTCCAAGTTCAAGAGTGCTGCTGCACGTCTCGAGGCAATCAAGGGAGCACGGGTTGCCAAATGAGGTCACGCTCTGACCCTGGTCAGTAGCACCTGTCAGGCCGGAGGGGTATTCCCCACCGGTCTTTTTCTTTTGCTGTATACTAGGGGAGTACTGATGGTAGGGTGTGAATTGTATGAAAGGTTGGGCATGGTTTTGTAGGTAATTGAGACAGTAACACATAATATGTGACCAGTATGAATCTGGCAGTCCGTGTAATCGGGGGTATTGTTGGAGTGGGTCTGCTCCTCCTCTTAGTGGTGGCTGTGGCAGGATTTATACGGTTCAATTTTACTGACAGTGGCGACGTCGTGGTGTCTGAACCAGCAGAAGGAGTTCCGCTTGAACCAGTCTCGGCACCAGCACCAGAAGTAGAACAGAAACCAAGCGTTGTTTCGCCACTGCCCCGGAGTAAGGAGCGCGTGACAAAAAAGCCTTTTGGTATATATATTGACCAAGCGACGTCACCCGTGCAGCCCGAGCGCTTCGGTGGGTATCACACGGGCGTGGATTTTGAAACATTTGAATCTGAGGCGGTGACGGCGGTACCGGTGCAAGCAATATGCAGTGGCAGGGTTGTGGCAAAACGAACGGCGAGTGGATATGGCGGTGTGCTTGTGACGAGCTGCGTGCTGGAGGGAGAATCGGTGACGGTGGTCTATGGTCATCTCGCACTGGAAAGTATCACTCTTGCTGTGGGAGAGACCGTGACGCTCGGTGAAGTAATCGGAGTGCTTGGTCAAGGGGAGAGCACTGAAACCGATGGCGAACGGAAGCACCTCCACCTTGGTATCTACAAGGGGAACAACCCGAATATTCTGGGCTATGTTGCGAAGAAAAACGACCTTGCGGGGTGGATAGACCCCTGTCTGTTTGTGTGTCAGTAAGGAGGAAGGGAGCTTTTTTTGGTGGTATACTATAGAGACACAAACATATGAAACAATACCCCATTCTTTTTGTTAGTATCGGAGCAGGGTTGCTGGCAGTCCTGATCGGCGGAATCATGTTTTGGAATGGACAGGATGAAGAGTCTCTGCCGAAAGAGATGGGCTGCACGTTGGACGTGCGGATTTGTCCGGATGTTTCTGCTGTCGGACGGAGTGGTCCACAGTGTGAATTTACACCATGTTCTGATTTGGCGGTCATAGAAGAACTCGCACCCGTCATCACAGAAATATCCGGGCCATCCATAGAACAATTCTTTCAAAAAAAATTTGATGGTCGTGACCTGACGCTTGGTCGTGTACAGGAGCGAAACAGTGCGTATACTCGTTATGCTATCACCTATCGGAGTGGTGAGTTGACCATATCCGGCATTATGAATGTGCCAGTAGGGGCGGGGCCGTTTCCGGTACTGATCTTGAATCATGGGTATATCGATCCGGCTATCTATACCAACGGCCGAGGACTGCGCCGAGAGCAAGACTATTTGGCTCGGCAGGGTTTTGTGGTGCTTCATTCTGATTATCGCAATCATGCCGAATCAAGTCGTGTTGATGATGGTGAACTTGAGAATCGCTTGGGCTATGTGGAAGATGTGATCAACGCCGTGTATGCCGTGCGTGCCGCTGATTTGCCGTATCTGGACAAAGAGAATATCGGGATGCTTGGGCACTCTATGGGTGGTGGTATCGCCCAGACCGTAGCGGTAGCGGCACCAAACCTGGTCAAAGCGATAGCACTCTACGCCCCGGTGTCGATGGACTACCGAGATTCGTATGATAAGTATATGAAGAATGACGGGGCTCGGGCAGCGCGCATCGTGGAACAGTATGGCGAGCCGACCAGTAATAATCCCGTGTGGGATGCTATTTCTCCACAGACCTATATCAAGCGCTGGAGCGTGCCAGCTATTCTCTTTCAGGGGACGCGGGATGATAGCGTGCCCAAAGCTTGGTCCGACAAAACAGCCAAACTTTTTGAGACAGAGAAAAAGTCGCTTCAGTATGTTGTGTATGAAGGGGAAGCACATGAGTTTGGTCCGAAGTGGAATGATTTTATGAAACAATCAACGACCTTTTTCCGTGCTTATTTGGGGCGATAGGGAAAATGTATAATTTTTAAAAGTAATTTTATGGCGAAGTATGTTGACGGGTTTGTGCTCGTTGTCTCGGAGAAAAAGTTGAAGGACTACAAAAAGATGGCCACGCTCGGTGCCAAGGTTTGGAAGAAGTATGGTGCACTTGATTTCAAAGAATGTGTGAGCGATGATATTCGACCGACGGGCATGGGGGATTTTGCACCGATCTTTCCCAAGATGACTGGTTTGAAAAAAGGAGAAGTCATCATCTTTTCTTTTATTGTTTTCAAATCACGCAAGCATCGAGATCAGGTCAATGCCAAGGTGATGAAAGATCCGCTCATGTCGGAAGAACAGTGGAAGGACAAACCCATGCCGTTTGATATGAAGCGTATGGCCTATGGTGGCTTTGAGGTGTTGGTAGACTTTTAGGAGAAAGACTCTTGACAGAAATAGCAAAAAAGGCTATAGTTTCTGTCTGTAGTCTTAAAAAAAGAAACGTAAAAACGTTCAAAAAACGGTATTTTTTGTATGGACAACCGAGAGCGTTTGCTCTCATGCAGTGAGGAGAGATGGATGAGAAGATATCTGATTCATGAACTGCCGCGTCGGAAAGCTACCAGGGTCAGGTTTATTCTGTGCTCGCATTGTCGGAGTACGGGTCATATCAGCCTCTTCTTCTGGTCCGCTTCTGGTGATACGACACGTGCAATGGAGCAGGTGGCCTCGCAAGAAGCCGCGTTCACACAGGTGGGCTCGCTGCTATCTCAAGGGATCATCACGGAGGAACAGGGTGATGCTCTGAACAGGCAAATCGTTGCCTCACCCCTGTCTGATTCGGGGGAGCATCTGTTCCAGGCGTTTTGGCGCGATCTCCCGCTCGCAGAGGGGTTGGCCGACGATGGGCGGCTCACGTACATCTACGGCGGCGAGGTACCAGAGATGTACCAATCCTGATGGGAAGTTTTCGGCGCATGTTGCCCCACCACTCGGTTTGACCGGGTGGTTTTTTCTTTGGCTCTTTGTATCTGGTATACTGACTGAGTAATTTTCAAGACGCCGCATGATGAATAGAGGACAACTCATTTTTTTGGATACTGAGACCACCGGGACGGAAGCGACGGATCGTCTGTGTCAGGTGGCGTATGTATATGAGGGACGCGAGGCAGAGGGTTTGTTCAGGCCGCCAGTACCCATCAGTATCGATGCCATGGCGGTGACACACATCACTAACAAGATGGTAGCGGAGTGTGCAGTCTTTGCGACTTCCGAGATGAAGCGGGATTTGGAACAGTATTTTGCCGAGGGGGCAGTACTCGTGGCGCACAATGCTCCCTTTGATAGTGAGATGCTTCGTCGGGAGGGGATAGTGGTGACTCGGATGATTGATACATTTAAGCTCTCTCACTTTCTTGATGCCGATGGACAGATACCGCGGCATAATCTGCAGTATCTCCGGTATTACCATGACTTGGATGTGACTGATGTGGTAGCACATGATGCCCTGGGAGATGTCCGTGTGCTACAAAAACTGTTTGATTTTTATTATGCCAAGATGCTTGCCACTTTGGGAAGCGAAGAGAAAGTGCTTGAAGAAATGCTCTCGGTTTCGGCACGCCCGATTCTCCTCAAGAAATTCACGTTTGGTAAATACAATGGAGTGGAGGTGAAACAGGTAGCAAGTGAGGACGCCGACTATCTCTTGTGGTTGTTCAATCAAAAAGTGATGACACGAGAGCAGGGTGGGGAGAATGATGAGAACTGGATTTATACGCTGGATTACTATCTGAATCCAAAAAAGGAAGAAGGAAATATTTAAAAAAAACATATGCACGAATGTTGTCAGGTCAAAGACGGAAAGAAACGATGTTGCTCACCGCTGATGCGCTCCATACAGATAACACTGCTCCTGCTTATCGCCGTGGGACTGGGACTCTTGGTGACGCAACAGCTGTGGGTACCCAAGTTGGTGAACTTCATTTTGACACAGGAGGGATACTGAAAGAATCTATGAAATCCCTGGTGTTGGTAGGACTACAATTTTCCCTGATTGCTTTTTTAATCGGGTACAGTGGTATGCCGGAGAGTATTTTCTCTCTCGGCTGTGTCTTGATGGGAGTGATACTCGGTGTGTGGGCCGTACTGGCCATGCGGTTTCGGGTGAGTGTGTTGCCCGAAGTGAGAGAACGACAAACGCTGGTTGTGGCTGGTCCCTATCGGTTTATACGGCATCCGATGTATACGGCTGTGTTGCTGACAGCGCTCGGACTGGTGCTCCATCGGCCCGACAGTATTGCAATTGGTGCTTGGGTGATACTACTCGGTGATTTGGTGGTGAAGCTCAAGTATGAAGAAGGATTGCTCTTGGCTCGGTTTCCGGACTATGCGTTGTATGCCGAAAAAACGAGGCGACTGCTTCCTTTTTTGTACTGAGACGCCAACGACCAATGAAGAACGAGTGACTAGTGAGTGGTCATGGCAGCTGATGACTTGCGCCACTTATCAAACTCAATTGAAAGACGAAGGAAAATGACGGCCATGGCGATAAAAGAGAGAAAGAGTCGGACTGGTGGTAGACCGCTTGGATGGGCAAAGTAGGCCGCCCACATTTCTGGTCGAGGATCGGAACCGATGGGGTTTTCGTTGTTGAGATAGGCACGGAGGACAAGCAGAAAAAAAGCGACATATCCCAGGCGGAGGATGGCACGCCAGCGTATGGGGCCGATAGCCTGCATGGCGTTGTTGTTTGAGATGATGGCCATGACAGCAAAGATAATCATGGATCCAAGACCAAGGAGCACATCACTTGACCAGAAGTTTTCAAAGAATCCATAGAAGTATCGTTCTGGTCGTACGAGAGGGAGGAGGAGTGAGTAGATGAGAGAAGCAAAAAATCCGAGCAGCCCGAGGTATTTGCGGTAGATAATCTTGCTGTCGAGAAAATTGAAGTAGTATCCGAGCGCTGAAAGTGAGAAGGAAGCAGCAAAAAGGAAGTTGGCGGTACCAGCCATGACTTTGGCGAGCGAAACAAGATCAAACTTGCCATCGAGGATGAAAACATACCCGGTATAAAAGAGGGCGGCACCAAGTGCGATGAATGAAGAGTGTCGCCACCAGAGGCGAGTGCTTGGTTGAGGGGTGTCCACAGGAAGGAGGTGAGTTTTCTTCAGTATAGGGGATTTTCTTCTGAATGCAATACGGATTTTCACTGGAATGGGAGAGTGGTATACTAGGAGTATAATCACGTAACATATTCATGTTATGAAGCAGAATGTTGGCGGAGCAGACAGAATGGTGCGATTGGTGGCAGGAGTCGTATTGGCGGGAGCGGGTCTTACGACACAGATGTGGTGGCTCGCCGTCGTCGGAGCTGTGGTCTTTTTGACCGGAGCCTTCCGCTGGTGCGGTGTCTACTCACTCTTTGGTATGTCTACCTGCAAGGTAGAGGGAGTGACCGAGACCAAGATGCCCTAATGAGCGGGTGTATGTAGGAGAAACGACCGTCCGAAATATCGGGCGGTTTTGTTTTGAAAAGAAAAAACCCAGCCGGAGCTGGGGGGTGGTCGCGTTGCGACCTATTCGTCGGTGCTGGCCGGCGGCGGAGCGTCTGCCGAGTCTGCGGCCGTGGAATCGACGGGCTTGGTCCCGCAGCCACCAGCGCGAGGACAGGGCCTGCCCGTAGGGGTGTAGTTTGGGCCGTGCAGGGAAAACGTCGTATTCAGTGCCCGGGTACCATCCCCGTTGCATCCGTGGCAG
>CAZHDL010000005.1:11562-21815 GCA_964531045.1 uncultured Bdellovibrionales bacterium
TCCATGTCATCTCCTCGTGTCGTTGGCGAAGGGTGCCAACAGAAGAATCTACTCATTTTTTGGGCAACCTGTCAATGTGATACAATAGGAGCGTGACTTTTCATATAATTTTAAAGCTATGTCTGAAGACAGCATCATCTTGCGAGACGCATCGGGAGCGGATCTGGTGACTCCTATCGTGCGCGAGGCAGCGCTCCGGGGAACGTCAGATATTCATATCGAAGCAATGCCCAATGAAGTGCTGGTGCGTTTTCGCATCGATGGAGTCCTTCAGACCTACGAACACCTCTCCAAAGTGGACCACGAGCATGTCATCAATCGCCTCAAGGTACTTTCCAATATGGAAATGGGGTGGGTACGACTCCCGGAAGACGGACACTTTGCTATTCGATTTCAGGCCGAGGGTGATCAGGCGGAACGCACCATCGATGTCCGTGTTTCGATTTTCCCCACGGTCAATGGACCGACCGCTGTGCTCCGACTCCTCAATCGTTCGGATATGCTCATTTCGCTCGATGAAATCGGTTTTGATGAGGAGATACGGAATCGTGTGCGCCAACTTACTATCGCGAGTTACGGTATGATCCTCACTACAGGACCGACTGGTTCCGGCAAGACGACCACGCTCTACTCCATGCTCATGGAAATCAACCGCAAGGAGCGCAATATTCTCACGCTCGAAGATCCGGTGGAGGTGTTTATCGAAGATATGCGTCAGAGTCAGATTGTTCCAGAAATCGGTTTTACCTTTGCCAAGGGCATGAAGAGTATTTTGCGCCAAGATCCTGATGTGATGATGATCGGAGAAATCCGTGATGCCGAGACTGCCGAGCAGGCCGTGCAGGCATCGCTCACCGGGCGCATGGTCTATTCGACGCTCCATGCCAATACGACGATTGGTGCCGTCGCGCGGTTGATTGATTTGAATATCGAACGAGGGATGATCGCCTATGCGGTTCGCGGGGTGATAGCGCAGCGTCTGGTACGGAAGATTTGTCAGGCCTGTATCGCTCCTGATCCAAATCCTCGGGCAGAGTATGTCAATTTCTTGGGTCTCCAGGGCATCACCATTGACTATCGGCATGGTATGGGCTGCGAGCAGTGTAATGGGACTGGATACGAAGGACGCACGGGCGTGTTTGAGGTCTTGATATTTGATGATGAACTGCGAGCCATGATCGTCGACAAGGCATCGATGAACGAGCTTCAGGCCTACGCGGAGAAATCTGGTATGACCACCCTTCGTCAGAATGCTATCAATCTGGTCATGAACGGCATCACGACCATCGACGAAGCTATCCGCGTGGTGTGAGGCACTTTTTCTTTGCCTCACATTGATCAGACGAGAACGCCCCACGGATTCGCTTCCGGCAGGCGTTCTTTTTTTGTCAGTGTAAACTGGTAACTACCGAAGAGTACCGAAGCCAGTATCATACCAATCTTGGCACTCACCCACATTTCTGGAGAGAGTGTGAGGCGTATCCATTCGTTCAAGACCGCCAAAACAAGAAAAAAGAGAGCCCAGCGGAGAGAGAGTATGCTCCAGCCGCGGTCTGTCAGCGCAAAGACGTTACGGAAAATGATTTGAAAGAGGGGTCGTTTGTACCAGACGGAAACAAGGAGGATGCTCCCAAAAATGGCATCAAAGAGCGTGTCCCGTAAAATAAAGATACTCGGGATGGCGATAAAGAGTGATAGTCCGCCGAAAAAGAGCACCGAGCCTGAAGAGAGGAGGGCGAAGAGGGGAAAATGACCCTCTCTCTTGTACAGTATGACAAGTGCCATGAGTGTAGCCACCATCATGGCCATGATGCCCGTTTGAAAATCACGGAGCTCAAACGCGATGATGAATGCGAGGATAGGACCAAATTCGCAGAGGGTATTCCAAAAAAGACGAGCAGTAAACATACGAGCAGTATATCATATATGTGTCCAAGGATGAGCGAAGCTGATATACTCAAGATATAATTTGTTCAGAATACATACCAGTATGTTTTTAAAATTGTATTTGATAGCACTGCCTGTTTTTTTTGCCATCGATATGCTGTGGCTGGGGCTGGTCGCGCGCAATTTTTATCGGGGACAGATTGGTTTTCTCATGAAAACGGACTTCAATTGGGTGGCGGGCGTCGGTTTTTATCTGCTTTTTATTGGAGGCTTGGTGTATTTTGTTATCGAGCCCGCGGTACGATCAGGCTCCTGGTCGCAAGCACTCTTGGTGGGAGCTTTGTTCGGTCTCATGACCTACGCGACATACGATCTGACAAATTTGGCGACGCTCCGCGACTGGCCACTCACGCTCACCGTTGTCGACATGGCGTGGGGCATGACGCTGTCCGCTTCCGTATCGACGATAGCGTATCTTATCGCTCATAAAATGAATATATGATTTTCTTTCTTTCAATGGGAGGGGTGTTGCTCGCCTATATGACAGGGTGGTTTGTTCTTTCGATTCTCAAAAAACGAAATGATGTGGCGGACGTCGCTTGGGGGCTTGGGTTTGTGCTCTTGGCTTGGGGAGGACTCTTTGCTTCCGGTAGCATCAGTGAACGGGCAGTGATAGTGCTTCTGTTGGTCAGTGTTTGGGGGGTGCGACTCGCCTGGCATATTGCTCGTCGCCATCGGGGAAAGCCGGAAGATTTCCGTTATGCCAAGTGGCGCACGGAGTGGGGAAAGTGGTTTCTCCTCCGTTCTTTCGGACAGGTCTATCTTTTACAGGGTTTTCTCTTGTTTCTGGTTTCGACGCCAGTACTCCTGATTATGTGGAGCGGGGGAGAATCGTTACTGAGGGGCACAGGGTATCCTCTGGGAATCCTCGATGGAGTAGGGCTTGTCATCTGGCTGGTCGGCTTCTTTTTTGAATCAGTTGGTGATAAGCAGCTGGCCCTGTTTCTCCGTGACGAAACGAATAAGGGAAAATTGATGCAGAGTGGTTTGTGGCGCTATACCCGTCATCCCAATTATTTCGGCGAAGTCATGCAGTGGTGGGGTATTTTTATCATGGCTCTCAGTGTGCCTTTTGGGTGGTTGGGTGTGGTCGGACCGCTGACCATCACGTTCCTTATTCTCAAGGTTTCCGGTGTACCACTCCTCGAACAGAAAATGGCGGAACATCCTGATTTTGCAGCGTATAAGGCGCAGACCAGCTTGTTTTTTCCGTGGCCACCCAAAGCGGCGAAGGAGTAGTATGTACTGCGTCTATATTCTGCGCTGCGCCGATAAAACCTACTACACCGGTATTACGACCGATGTGGATCGACGAGTCGTGGAGCACAATACGTCGCCTCTCGGTGCCAGATACACCCGTGGCCGGCGACCGGTGACGCTTGTATATGTCCAATCGTATGTTGACCGCTCAGCGGCGGCACGGGAAGAGGTCCGTATTAAAAAACTGTCTCGGAGAGAAAAAATGGCGTTGCTGTCTACGAGGTAGTATGACAGAGCGGGGCGCTCTGTCATATCATGTGCTCGGTCGCTATTCTCTTTTCAAAGGAGTATACTAAGGGTGCGTTATCTTTAAGGATACGACTATGAAAAAGGGATATTGGGGCAATATTGAAGAGCTGACCGCGCAGAACAGCAACTTTCGACAGGTGTTGTATACTGCCAAAGACTGCCAGTTAGTGCTCATGTCACTGCTTCCAGGAGAAGAAATCGGTTTGGAAACACATACAGAGGGCGATCAGTTTTTCCGTTTTGAAAAAGGCGAGGGCAAAGTTGTTATAGATGAGACCGAATACCGGGTGAGTGATGGTGATGCGGTAATCGTCCCCATGGGAGCGCGCCACAATGTCATCAATACATCACAGACGGAGGCGCTCAAACTGTATACGCTGTATGCTCCGCCGCATCACAAGGATGGTATCGTGCGGGCGACGCGTGCGGAGGCTGAGGCACAGGGAGTGGAGTTTGATGGTGTCACGACAGAGGCATAGGAAAGAGTGAGGGAGCCATTACTTTTTTGGTGTGATTTTCTTATGATTGAATTGCGAGGTGTTTCGAAGAGTTTTCTAGTAGGAAAAGAAAAGATCGACATTTTAAAAAATGTTGATTTGCTCGTGGAAAAGGGAGAAAAAATTGCCATTATTGGTCCTTCCGGATCAGGCAAGACAACACTGCTGTCATTATTGGCAGGGCTTGATACGCCCGACAGTGGTGAAGTTTTGGTGGCCGGAATCAATCCTGGAAAACTGGACGAAACCTCATTGGCTTCGTTTCGAAACAAAACAATCGGTATTATTTTTCAATCATTTGAGTTGATCGCTCCATTTACAGCGCTCGAAAACGTACTGACGCCACTGGATATTTCAGGGAAACACGATCTCTCTCTCGCGGAAGGATGGCTGGAACAAGTAGGACTGGAACACCGCAAACAGGCGATGCCGACTACGTTGTCCGGAGGAGAAAAACAACGCGTGGCTATTGCGCGGGCACTCACTATGAATCCATCGGTGGTGCTGGCGGATGAACCGACGGGCAGTCTTGATCGGGTGACCGGCAGTAAGGTCATTGATTTGTTGCTCGATCAGGTGCAAAAGAGTGGTACAACGCTGCTGGTGATTACTCATGACAGCAGTATCTCGGAAAAAATGGATCGCATCTTTGAATTACGTGATGGGACACTTCATGAAATTTCCTAAATACATTTTTTTATTTGGCGGTCGTCTCCTCAGGCGTGAATGGTGGAAATACAGTCTGGCTTTTCTGTCACTCTTTGTCACGAGCGTAACGTTTACGGTGGTGTTGATAGGGGTGGACGGGGCTCGTTCCTATCTTGATGCCCGGGCGCGTGAATTTGCCGGCGGGGATTTGGTTCTTGAAAGTGGTACCGCCTACGATGTTACCTCTCTTGTGCAGCCGCTTCAGTCGTCAGTCAGAGCCACAGATCGTGAAACGAGTCTCATGTTGTCCGTAAGAAATGGTGAGCAGGTGACTGCCGTATCGGCGCGGGCGGTATCGGCAGCCTATCCTCTGTATGGGTCACTCGAACTTCTTTCTGGGACATACCGATATCCGGCACCAGATGAAGTCTATGTGGAGGGTATTGTGCTTGATCGGCTCGGCCTCTCTCTTTTTGATGAGATTGCTATTGGTCAGGTGCCCTATCGAGTTATTGGTGTGATTGATCGTGAGCCGGATGCTTTGGTACAGGGGTTTCGTTTGGCTCCACGGCTTCTTTTTTCCGAAGAGGGGTTGGTGCGTTCGGGAATCGTGTTGGCGGAAAGCCGTAATGAGTTTGAATATCGATTTCGTTTGGAGAGTACCGTCTCGCCGGAGCTCGTAGCAGCGGTAGCCAAGGAAGCCGAGGCAGCCGGACTGGATGCACGAATTGCCGGCAGCGGAGAGTCGGGCATTCTTCGTCGCTTGGCCAATACGGAACGATTTTTTCTGGTGACGGTTTTGATTGGGGCGGTGTTGGCAGCGGTCAATGTCTATGCGAATGCTCTTTCTCTTGTTACCCGTTTGCGGAAAAGCTTTGCGGTGTTGTTGGTCGAGGGAGCGACGCGGCGGGCGGTCACAGCCATCGTCCTTGGTCTTATCGGGAGCATCACGCTTTTGGCAACTGGCGTCGGTATAGTGGTGGGTCTCTGGCTGGTGCACCTGCTCTACACATGGTTACTTTCGAGCACCGGGGTGGCACTTTTGTTTCAGGTGAATGCCTGGTCGCTGTGGGCAGTGCTTCTTGGTACCTTTGCTACCAGTTTGGCGGCAGCCTTTCCGGCCGTGCGTGACTTGTTGGCGCTTGATCCACGCAGTCTGTTATCCGGTATCCACAAAGAACGAGGGAATCGTGCTTCGATAGCGCGTTTGGCTCTCCTGTCCTTTGTTTCTTTCCTGCCACTTTTTTTCTTGGCGTGGTTCTTGCTTGGTCAGATAGAACGGGCTGGAATGGTTATCGGCGGCACGCTGCTTCTGTTCTTGATAGTGTCGGGACTGTTTGGTTTTGGGTTGCAGCGGCTGTACGGTATCCGGTTCCATTTTCCCTTTTTTGTGCGGACGATTATCGCGCTCAAGCGGGCGGACGGTGTCTTTGGTATCGTGGCAGCTACCTCTATTTTTATCGCTCTGACCGGTATTTTTTCGCTGTCGTTGTTGGGAAAAAGCCTGGAACAGTTTTTTGATACGGGTATTGGGACGACTGTACCAAGCGCCTACGTTATCGATGTGCAGTCGGATCAGGAGTCGCTGGTGCGGGCGGCCGCACCCGGCATTACGCTTTTTTCTAATGTGCGAGCACGAATCATGCGTATCGGAGATCGTCTGGTGCAGGAGCGTTTGCGTACTCCGGATTCCGGTGAGTATCGAGAGCTTGGACGGGAGTTTAATCTGACGTATCGCACAACGCTTATTGATGGCGAAACCATTGTGGCGGGCACATGGCAGGACGATCGGCGAGGAGAGGTATCGGTCGAGGCTGATTTTGCCAAGCGAGTAGGGATTGAGCTTGGTATGGAAATGGAGTTTTTTATTCAGGGAGTACCTCTAACGGCGCAGGTGACCAGTTTTCGTTCGACCGATACCACCAGTGGGTTACCGTACTTTTATTTTGTATTTCATCCGGCTGATTTGGAGCGTTTCCCGGGGAGTGCATTTGGGTATATCGACGCCAATCCTGAGGAATTGCGAGCTATCGAACGAACCCTTGCCAAAGATGCTCCCAACGTCAGTGTTCTTGATACCAGCGCTCTTGGGGAGACTGTTCGTGAAGTGACACGGATGCTTCTGTTGCTCTTGTCGGTTATCACGGTGCCGCCACTGGTACTGGCGCTCCTCTTATTGGTGACGCTGGTAGCAATGACCTTTTCCGGGCGACAACGAGACGCTCTTCGTCTCCAAGTACTGGGAGCCACTCGTTTTATGACGCTCCTTTTGTATCTGGTAGAAACGCTGGCTACGGTAGCGGTCATGGCACTTATTGGGGCTGCGACGGCTATGGGGATTGTCTTTGGTGTCACAACCTTTGTTCTTGAGGGGGTGGCTCCGGTGTATTTTGATACGACACTCCTCCTTATTACGGCCGGACTTTTGGGGGCACTTCTTGTATACGCTTTGGTACTCCTTGGTTTTCAGTATCGTTCAATTCGTGAAGCCCTAACTTATGAAGACAGTAATTAAAAGTGCGGCAGGAATAGTGGTACTGGGCATGACCATTGGCCTCGGGTGGTTTTTGTTTGGCACTCGATCAGAAGCACCACCTCGTTCCTTATCAAGTACGTCACCTACCGAGCCAGCACCTGCTTCGGCCAAGTATACTCTCGTGGCGTTTGGTGACAGTCTGACAGCTGGGTATGGTCTTCCGGTGGATGAGTCGTACCCGGCGCTGCTCGAGCGAATGCTTTTGACACGAGGCGCTTCTATCCGCGTGATTAATTCCGGGGTGAGTGGAGAAACTTCCGCTGGTGGTGTGCGCCGAGCAGCATTTGTCAGAAGTCTCAACCCGGATATTGTTCTTTTTGGATTGGGAGGGAACGATGCTCTGCGCTTTCTTTCGCCACAGGATTTGGAAAAAAATCTTGATGAGGCGCTTGGTATATTACTTGCCGGAACAGATGCTCCCCAAGTGTTGCTTTTGGGCATGCGTGCTCCGGGTAATGCTGATGCCGAGTACCGACGGGCTTTTGATGCCGTCTATCCGCGGTTGGCCGAAAAATACCAGCTGCCGCTGGTCCCGTTTTTTTTGGAAGGAGTGGCTCTTGATCGGACCTATACGATTGAAGATGGTATTCACCCGAATGCTCTTGGCTACGCCTTTATCATAGAAAAGAACATTCTTCCCATTCTTTGGCCACTCTTAGAAAATTTTCACTAGAAGTGATTGTTCTCTCGAATAAGAAATTTCAGTGAATTTTTTGCTCTTGCATATACGTTGTTGTTGGCGTATAAAGAAAGTACCGACAGCTTGCTCGGTGTTTTCTAGGAGTGCGTCATGAACAAGGGTCTACGGATTCTCTTGCTCGGGGTCTTGTTGGCGCTGAGCAGCGGCTGTGCTGTTGTCAACGCTGGCCTCGATGCTGGTGGCCGAATGGTCGGCGGTCTCGGTGCCAGTTTGAGTGAGACTGACAACTCGCTGTTGCAGGCAGGTGGCCAGGTCTACACAACCATCGGGGTCGGCCTTCAGCGTGCTGCCGCACGCGACCAGGAGAAAAAGAAGCCTGAATAGGCCTCCCACAGGGGGGATTCGTTCAAGGGAAGGGAGAGTTGACACCTCCCTTTTTTCATTTCCCTCTTTTTTGAGGAGTGATATACTGGAGGAGATAAGTGGATAACAAACACCTATGGATACATCGTCACTGGTGGAGTATGCGGCCGGTCGGATTCGGGCCGGAGTGAGCAAGGTGGAGCTGAAAGACGAGCTGCTTTCTGTCGGTTGGACTGAAGAAGAAATTGAGATGGCCTATCGAGGGGCGATTGTTGCTCTGGGAGCACCCGTGCCGAGCGAAGGAAACCGGGCAACGCTTTCTCAAAAGTCATCGACCGTTGATGTCGTGATTAACTTCTTCTCCTTTATTCTGCTTGGTATCGTGGCAACAGCACTTGGGACACTGTATTTTCAGGTCATTGGTTTGTTGCTGCCTGATGCGCTTGATACCACGAGTTGGTACAGCGAGAGTGCGGCAATGAGCTCGATTCACTATGCTATTGCGGCGCTTCTTATCAGTTTTCCTTTGTACTATTTTTCTCTCCGTCTTTGGTTTCGGAAGTTTCGTGAAGATGAGGGGCGAGTGGAGTCCAAGCTCTCCAAATGGTTGACCTACCTGGTGCTTTTGGTGACAGCGGTCACCATGGTGGGTGATTTGATTGTCGTTGTCTTTACTCTGCTTCAGGGAGAGATTACTGCCCGTTTTTTTCTCAAGGCGTTGGTGATTCTCCTTTTGGCCGGAGCTATCTTCGGCTTCTACTATTTGGAGCGAAGAAAAATCCAGTACCATATCGATATTGCCCGGAGCACCTTTCAGTATTTTGGTCGGGGAGTGTCGGCATTTGTGGTGTTAGGTATTGTACTTGGTTTTGTGGTGGGCGGTGCTCCTTCCACTCAGCGTGATCGAACATTTGACCAGACACGAGCGGAAAATTTGAATATGCTTGCCGGTTGTATCGAACAGTATGCTGGCAGTTTGGGTGCTCTCCCGACAACCTTGAGTGAGCTCCGTCAATCAAGCCAGTTTGACTACTGTTCGTCGTACCAGAAGGATCCCGAGACAGGTACTTCGTATCGCTACCGTATTATCAATCCGTCCCGTACAGAAGGAGCGGTCAAGGTGGGTGAGTTTGAGCTGTGCGCCCGATTTGCGCTGTCTTCTGATGCGACGACAACCAAGAGCACTCCTTATGGTGTGGGCACTATCTGGAATGAACACGGTGCCGGAGAGAGTTGTGATACCGTAAGAACGATACTGGCTGCCCCATCAGTAGTGCCGGGCACTCCAGTACCAGTACCTATAAAATAGTATGGCTCCCTCTCTTGATATGTTGCCGATTGTGTGGTGGTTGCTCTTTGCTCTGGTGAACGGGTTCTCGTTTTCGGTGATGCTCTGGGACAAAGCACAGTCGAGAAAAAGCGGAGCAGAACGCGTTTCGGAGGGTACTCTCTTTTTCTTGGCGACTTGTTTTGGGAGCGTCGGTGTTTTTCTTGGAATGTTCGCGTTTCGGCACAAGACTCGCCACGTGAAATTTCTTATTGGTATTCCGCTCTTGATTCTCCAAAATATCGCCACACTCATCGTCTGCTCCTCTTTCTTGTCGGAAGGAATCTAGCGTGCCGGCAGGGTGTTTTAGTGGCGTCGCAGGAGTTTGGTGATATACTAGAGAAAAGAAAGAACACCTTTTGAAGTCAATTCATTTACTCTCACACCTATGAGAACAAAAATATTTGTGAATTTGCCGGTAAAGGACTTGCAGGTATCAATAGATTTTTTTACCAAGTTGGGATTTACCTTCAATCCTCAGTTTACCAACGAAAACGCCACGTGCATGGTGGTGAGTGAAGATATCTTTGTGATGCTGCTGACGACGCCTTTTTTCCAGACGTTTACCAAAAAAGAGGTGGCCGACGCTGAGAAGGTCACAGAAGTGCTGACTGCTCTGTCTGTTGAAAATCGTGAAGCAGTGGATGAGTTGCTTGCGGTCGCACTGGAGGCTGGTGCAGAGGAGGCTCGCGACGTGCAGGATCTAGGCTTCATGTATTCACGAAGTTTCGAGGACCCAGACAAGCATATTTGGGAGATTTTCTGGATGGATGAAAAGGCCGCAGC
>CAZHDL010000006.1:0-1236 GCA_964531045.1 uncultured Bdellovibrionales bacterium
AAAGATGAAGGTGTAGGTGAGGCACTTCTTGCCCACCTCCCTTCCCTACCCGGATAAGCAGTTTATACCCTTTTTCAGAAATATTCAAGTCCCTCGCAATGTTTCGCGCCACCAAAAACATTTTTCCCACTACGAGGGCGTCCTCATCCTCCATCTCAGCAATACTCACTATGGCCTTTTTCGGTATGATCAATACGTGTACCGGTGCGATGGGGGCAATATCATGAAACGCCAGTATCTCCTCGTCCTCATACACGATATCGGCCGGGATTTCTTTCCGAATAATTTTTGAAAATACCGTTTCCATGATGGTATTTAAACATTGAGTGTGATATTGGTCTTGAGAATTTTTTTCACAGCATCAACTAAGCGCTCCTGCGTCACGGTTTCTTGCGTCCCCGATACCATGTCTTTGACGATGGCGGTCTCATCGAGCGCCTCTTTTTGTCCGATGATCACGGTTACTTCAACACCCAGACGATTGGCCACCCGCATCTGCGACTTGAGACTGCCGCGACCAAAGCTTTCTGCAATGAGAATACCATTTTTTTCCAAAGCCGAAAACAAGCGAAGGCTCTTCTTCTTGGCCATATCCCCCAGCTGTGCCAAGAAAACACGGGGCTTCGGCTCCTGATAGGGCTTGACCTGCGTACGCTTCATCTCGAGTACAATACGGTCGAGTCCCAATCCGAAGCCGATAGCTGGTGTCGGCTCACCACCGAGCGCCTCGATCAATCGGTTGTAGCGACCACCACCACCCAAAGAATAGTTCTTACCATCCTTGTCCGTAGAACGGATTTCAAAGACCGTATTGGTGTAGTAGTCCAAGCCACGCACCAAGCGGGTATTGATAGAGTAGGGCAGCTCGAGCTCATCGAGGTATTCAAGCAGACGCTTGAAGTGATCGCGTGAGTCCTGGTCGAGATAATCAATCGACTGCGGAGCATGAGCGGTCAACTGAATGCATTTGTCCTCTTTGCAATCAAGAATACGCATGGGGTTTGACACCAAACGCTCCCGACAATTCTGACACAGCTTGCTCTTCTGAGCCTCAAGATACCGTACCAAGGCTTTCTCATAATCGCGGCGTGACTCCGGTGTGCCAATACTATTCACCTGAAATTCAATATTCTTCAATCCCAGCTGCTGCACCACTCGATACGCCAGCTGAATAGTCTGAGCATCCAAAATCGGATCATTCTCCCCGAACATATCAAAGTTGGCCTGCCAGTGCTC
>CAZHDL010000006.1:1246-16440 GCA_964531045.1 uncultured Bdellovibrionales bacterium
CACCCATCCCGTGTTCGATATAGGCACGACAGAGACCAGCGGTCATCTCAGGACGCAGCGCGACACGGTCACCACCGCGGGTATTGAACAGGTAGATTTCCTTATCAAGGATATCCGTCCCCTCACCGATAGTCCGCAGATACAGATGAGCAAATTCAACCGTCGGCAAATCAATGCGCTGAAAACCATATTCCGAAGAAGCCGCTGACAAAGACTTACGCACACGCTCCCAATACGGCTGTTCGTCAGGCAAAATATCCCGCATACCGCGCAGTGTCTGCAACAGCATTTCCTCCTGATCTTTCGGGGCGGTCTTTTTGACTTCCTTGGATACCGAAGTGTCTTTCTTTGGAGCAACGCTCTTCTTGGTAGCACTTCCTTTGGAAGACTTCTCTTTCATTGTTTTCTTCTGAGGCATATCCGTACGCTTTAAAGGATAACGAGAATTAGATGATATTAATACAGAGAGAATCGATTGGTCGGCCAGGCACGGAGGAGCACTCTCCCGATGATCTTTTCTTTTCCGATCGGACCAAAGGCTCGCGAATCATAACTGAACATACGATTGTCCCCCATGGCAAAATACTGGTTGGGACCAATTTTCATGCGTGGCAGATCACTCGTCAACACTTCCGGTCCAAGGTAGGCACTTTCATCGAGAACAAAACCCTCCGGATATTCTTCGTTAAAAATGAGGACCTTCCCCTGCCTAATTTCCACAGACTCGCCGGGTAACCCAATGACACGCTTGATAAAAAACTCTTCTTCATTTTTTGGGAAACGAAACACGGCCACATCTTGCCGCACGATTTTTTTGAATGGTTTGATCTCAAAAGAGTCTTCATTCCACCCTATTTTCGTCTGCTTGTATCCGAATTCACTGATGACCAAATACTCTCCGTCCTGAAAATTCGGTTCCATGCTTGACCCTTGGACAAAAAACGGCTGGAACAAAAAAACGCGAACAGGTATAATAATGACTACGGCCAGGAGAAAGACTCTTGCCATCTCCGCAAACAGTCCTCCGATTCCCAAATACTCCTCTTCTTTTTGTGACTCTTCTCCCTCTTTGTATGTGTCCTCTCCCATAACAAAAGTTCGTGCCGTATTACGTAAGAATTTGGTAAAACATTGCTATTGTAACAGATTTTTCACTCGGAAGCAAGACTCGCTTTCTCCCTATCCTTAGCCTTTTTCTTCTTTCTTAGCCCATCATGGACGATATTCGCAAAAAAAAATTGCCACCCGCCCTGCGCCCCTTTCTCCTGTCACCAAGGGAGTCTCTTTCAGTCGAAAAAACCGCGCCCCCGGTCCGCCCTGCCTCACCCAAAAAACGCCGCCCCATTCTCCGCTCTACGCTCGTTGTTCTTGGATTGGCACTTCTTCTTTTCTTGTTTACTCTTGTTGTTTTTCTCTTCAAAGGTTTTTCCACGAGCGAACGCATGCGTTTTGAAAACATCTCCCCTCGTTCTTTTACTACCGAACTGAAGCACCTCACCCGCTCTTTTTTCAGCGAAGCCAAAGAGCCACTCCGTGGCGAAGCAGAGGGACGCATCAATATCCTCCTCCTCGGACGAGCCGGACAATCCTACCCGGGAAAAAACCTGACGGATACCGTTATGATGCTGAGTATCCTCCCACAATCCAAACAGGTCGCCCTCCTCTCTCTGCCTCGTGATCTCTACGTCCCCATTGGCACAACCGACCTCTACACCAAGCTCAACTCGGTGTATCAGTACGGACTTTCACAGGAAACTGGGGCCACCCCTCTTAAACAAACCATCGAACGCATTACCGGCACTCCCATTCACTACTTCGTGACCGTCGATTTTGATGGTTTTGAAAAAAGTGTCGACACGCTCGGTGGTATCTCCCTCGAAGTACCTCGCGACTTCATTGATACGCGCTATCCGGGAAAAAACTACAGCTACGAAACATTTGCAATCAAAAAGGGCTGGCAGACCCTTGATGGAGCAACGGCTCTCAAATACGTACGGGAGCGCCACGCGGATCCGGAAGGAGATTTTGGTCGAGCCAAACGCCAACAACAGGTACTCCAGGCAGTCAAAAACAAAGCATTCTCTCTGGGCACCCTCTTCAATATCGTCACTGTTGATCGTCTACTGGATACGCTTGGCGACAGTGTCAAAACAGATATGACCCTGGACGATATGGCTCGTTTTCTCGAACTGGCTCGCACCCTGGATACCAAAAACATCACCACAGTTGTCATTGATGCCTGGAAAAAAGAGAGCCTCCTCCGTGTCTCGCACGTCCAAGTCGGAAATGTCGCCGCATTCATCTTGGTACCACGGGTCGGCAACTGGAACGAAATCATCGATACCAGCGCCACGCTGTTCCATCGAGACGCGCAAGCGAAGAGAAAACAGGCCATCGAAACAGAGCGCCCTTCTCTCACGCTGTACGTCAAACCAGAAACTCGCCCTATTGGAGAAACACTCGCTGATTCACTCAAAGAGGAACTCGGCTTTGCCTCGGTCACCCTAGTCTCCCTCTCTCCTTTGGACAAACAACCTGAAGAGAGTATGATGACAGAGCAGGTTGGTCTCACCAAGCCATACAGCTTCGATGAGCTCCTAAAACGGTTTTCCCCGAAGAGAGTCCCCTCTCTCCCTCTTTCCTCATCAAAAGGCGCCTCGGATGATTTTAGCATCATTGTAGGCACCAACCTGATCGAGGCCTTTGCTCTTAAGGAGGCTCCCGCTGACACCACCTTGGAAGATCCTTCTTTTTCCGAGCCGCTGCCTCCCCAGCCGAAACGATCCCATTAATCACACCCCTATGAAGCTTATCATCGGACTCGGCAACCCCGGCAACAACCACGCGACCACCCGTCACAATGCCGGCTTTCTTTGTCTTGATTTTCTCAACAAAGCCTGGAGTGGAAGTGCATTTCAAGTCAATGAAAAAATGTCAGCAAAAATAAGCGAGGTGGTGGTAGGAAAAAACAAGATACTCCTCGTAAAACCAGAGACCTTCATGAATGCTTCCGGCACTGCCGTGAGCAAACTTGTCCACTTCTACAAACTCACTCCTGAAGATATTGTTGTTCTCCATGATGATCTCGATATTGCTCCGGGCACGTTCAAGAGTACCAACTCTTCACGGGCAGCCGGTCATAACGGTGTCAGTGATATCATTGAAAAACTCGGCACCCAGGACTTTTCCCGTATCCGCCTCGGCATCGGCCGCCCCGCTGAAGTCTCCGGTATATGTATGCCTTCCCATGACTTTGTCCTCCAAGATTTTTCCGAACCTGAACTAGCAGCCCTGTCCGCTCTCTTTCCTCAGGTGAAGGACGAACTCGAAAAACGATTCCATTAGAGGCACACAGAAAACACCCTCGCTTGCCAACTGGCAAACGAGGGTGTTTTTGGTCGTTCCTTATTTCTATCCTCAGCCGATGAATAAGACGGTAAACCATCCTTTTCCATACATTTCAGAAAGAGCCGGCTAGGAGGGATGTCGGCACTTTCCCTGAGGACAGAAATAAAGAACGACCACTTTTGGACTTCTATTGTAGCAAAAAATGACTGTTTTGTCAAGAGCGACTCAGGAGCATATACAGGGCCATACAAAAACCCGAGGGTATTCCTCGGGTGTTTTGTGCTTCAATTACTCTCTCGTTACTTCTTGTCCGGAGCGGGAGCAGCTGCTGCAGCCTCTTCCTTGACCACCCCTTCTACTTTGGTGACGTCGGCCTCAACCTTCTCATCAAGAGCAGCCATCTGGGCCTCTGTTCGAGGAGCTTCTACCAAGACGATCGTTGTCAATTCGTCAGTCAGTACTTTGACGCCCTTTGGCAACACCAAGTCTTTCACCTGAACGTGGGTAGAAAAATCAACCAACGTTGAAAGATCGATAGCAATAGTATGTGGCAAGTCCTTTGGCAAACAACTGACCGTCACTTCTTCCAGTGTCTTCACCAAAATACCTCCCATTTCACGCACAGCCGGGGATTCACCGATAAACTCAAGCGGGATACGAGCTTCGAGCTCTTCATTCATGCTCACTTCAAAAAAATCAACATGGGAAACACGGTTGGTCATAGCATCATGAGCCATGTCTTGGACAATGACGCTGGCCTTTTTGCCACCCTCAATCTCGAGCGACAAGATACTTGATTCACCAGCGACAGCAAACACCTTGCTGAAAGTCAAAAAATCCACCCAGAGCATCTGTGGTACCCCCTGGTGCCCATACATGATAGCCGGAATACGTCCCTCCTTACGCGCCTTCACCAACTGAGTGCTCGACACTTTTTCGCGAAGTGCGGCAACGAGTTTGATATCTGCCATAAAAGATGTCTCTACTGTTTAAAAATCTAAAATCTATTGAACAAATGCCTCGACACCACCCTCGTAGTGCTTGAGAAACTGGTGGGCTTCAATAACCGTATCAGCCGAAACGGCATCACCACGAAACACTTTTTTCGCCTCACTCTGTTCGAGATCGGTGAGCGTCCCCAAACTGACCACCCCCAATTGACCCAGGGAGATAAACACGATGGTCGCTGCCGCACAACTCTCACAGGTCATATGGAGTGTCGTCCGTTTGTCATCCTCATCGATAACAAGCATTTTGTTCGATCGGTACTTTTTGTTACAGACCGGACAACGAATGAGCGATTGGATGTTTTCAAGTGGCAATTTCATGTTTGTAGTGTATCAAAAACAGCTCGAAACAAGCAACTTTTGAGTAAAAGCAGTCTACTATAAGAAAGCTCCCGTGTCAATTCGGGAGCAATCTTCAACCATTCATTTTGCAAGAGCTTAGATATCCAAGTTTTTGACATTCTTGGCATGCGTCTGGATAAAGCGCCGACGGGGTTCGACTTCACTGCCCATCAGGATGTCGAAGAGTTCATCGGCTGCTTCAGCGTCTTCGATCGTCACCTGGAGCATCACGCGATGATCAGGATTCATAGTCGTTTCCCACAGCTGTTCCGGGTTCATTTCTCCGAGACCTTTATAGCGCTGAATCGCCACACCACCAATCGTTTCCGAACCTTCGGGAGCTTCTTCCGCTATGACTTCGTCTCCATCTGTGGCAGCTGCTGCCTTGGCTTCTTTGGCTTTTTTCAATTTCCTGGCGCCCGCCTTGGCATCAGCCAGTTTTTTCATGTCATCCAGTACGCGCTCCTTTTCGGCATCAGTATACACATAGCGGATATCTTTGCCTTTGGCCAATCTGTACAGTGGCGGTTGGGCGATATAGATATGCCCCCCTCGTACCAATGACTCGTAGTAGCGATAGAAGAAGGTAAGAAGCAGCGTGCAAATATGAGAACCGTCAACGTCGGCATCGGCCATGATAATAATCTTGTGATAGCGCAGCTTAGCAATATCAAAGGTTTCACCAATACCCACACCGAGCGCGATGATGATAGGCTTGAGTGTATCGGACTTTACCACTTTGTCGAGACTAGTCTTCTCCACGTTGACGAGCTTCCCTCGGAGCGGCAAAATAGCCTGAAACATACGGTTGCGACCCTGTTTGGCGCTACCACCGGCCGAATCTCCCTCAACGATATACACTTCAGAACGGCTGGCATCGCGACTGGTGCAGTCAGCGAGCTTGCCAGGGAGCGTCATCCCTTCGAGAGCGCCCTTCCGGAGCACGGCGTCCTTGGCCGCTCGAGCAGCGATACGAGCACGAACCGTCAAAAGACACTTTTCGATCATGGCCCGAGCATCTGCCGGATGCGTATCCAAAAACTCATTGAGCGCTTCAGCCGTCACTGACGAAACCGCTCCGCGCACCTCGACGTTGTTTAATTTGTCTTTGGTCTGTCCCTCAAACTGTGGGTTAGCCAACTTGACCGAAACGACTGCCGTCAGGCCTTCGCTCAAATCTTCAGAGGTCATCGAGCCTTCCTTTTCCTTGATCAGATTGTTTTTCTTGGCGTAGTCATTCAAAACACGAGTCAACGCCATCTTGAGTCCCGTCACATGTGTGCCGCCACCCGGGTTCAAAATATTGTTGGCAAAAGCAAACAAGTGTTCCTTGAATCCATCGGTAAACTGGAGCGATACCTCGACATTGATATTGTCGATGCTTTTCTCCACGTAAAAAGGCGTGGCGTTTTTCACCTCACGCTTTCGATTCAAAAATTTGACGAAGGAAATAATACCCGAATCAAAATAAAATCCGTGTCGCTTAATCTTGTATTCTTCTTCCTTGCTACCGACTTCACGCCAGTCTTCTACCTTGACCCGGACTCCCTTGGTCAAAAAAGCCTGATAGCGCAGGTACTCCAAAATCTTTGTCCAGGAGTATTTTATCTCGGGAAAAATTTCCGGATCTGCCTGGAAAGCCACCTGTGTTCCGGTGCGATTGGATTTGCCTATCGGTTTGACGACACCCTCCGGCTTGCCGCGCTTGTAGGAATGAAACCAGGTCTTTCCCTGTCGTTCCACTGTTACTTTGGTATGAACAGACAGTGCGTTGACCACCGACACACCGACACCGTGCAATCCTCCGGAAATCTTGTAACCACTTCCGTCACCACCGAACTTTCCTCCAGCGTGGAGTACCGTCATAACAGTCTCCAAAGTGGACTTCTTTGTCTGAGGATGAATATCAACCGGAATACCGCGACCATTATCAGTCACTTCTACCCAGTTATCAGGAAGCAGACGAACTGTAATTTCATTACAGTGGCCGGCCATGGCTTCATCAATCGAGTTATTGACGACTTCCCAGATGAGGTGGTGCAATCCTTCAAGCGACGTGCCGCCAATATACATGCCTGGGCGTTTCCGCACCGGATCAAGTCCTTCAAGCACCTGGATGGAACTGGCATCATATGCTGTTGTATCGGTCTTTTTTGCCATAGAACTGTAACAGATTAATCCTATTCGTTATGTGAAAACATGGTCCGGACAGAAAACTCCACCAGCAAGACCGCTGCCAAAAGAAGCGCTGCATCCCACCAGAGAAGAATTCTCTCTTTCTGAAAAAAAACTATGCCTACCAAAAAAATCGAGAGGAGAAACGCCTGACGAAATGCGCTTCCCAGATGATGCGCCGTGCTGGTAGCCCCGATGGCCTGGCGATAGAGCCAGGTCATGAAGAGCGTCATCACACCGAGCACAAACGCGAAAAGACTGGTAAAAAAAAGCGTCATTCCCATGATGCCTCCCCGTGTCGGATCGACGGCCATCACAATCCCCAGCCATGTACAGAGCGAGAGGAGCGTAAACAGACGAATCCCCCAGAGATAAACGGTCAGTGACATAGCACAAAAAAGGCAATGGTTCCGAAAGACAAAGCACCAGAGACCCCGGACGCTTCTCTCTCATTTTAGCCTTTTTTTCACAAAAAAGCAATGCTTCAAAAATCGATTCCCATGGCTCTCCAAAGCCAAAAGTATAGAGAAAAACAAAAACCGGGTTCCCCCGGTTTGTTGGCCTAGGCACGTGAAACGTAGGTGCCCTTTTCCGTATTGATGATAATCCGATCTCCTGTTTTGACAAAAAGCGGCGTCGTCACCTGCAGTCCCGTCTCAAGCGTCACCACCTTGTCACCACCAGAGGCAGTATCTCCCTTCAGTCCCGGAGGGGCATCGGTCACCAGAAGCGTCACCTTGATAGGGATTTCAATGTTGATTGGCCGTCCATTCCAGTTCAAAATACTCACTTCTGTTCCTTCCACCAAATACTTCGTCATTGTTCCCAGTCCCTCTTCCGTCAGAAAAAACTGGTCATAGCTTGCCGTGTCCATAAATTGATACTGCTCTCCTTCGTGGTAGAGGTACGAAGCGTGAGATTTTGACATTTCTGCTTCCTCCACCTTGTCGGCACCGGAGAACGTAAAATCAATAATCACACCGGAGAGGAGATTCTTCAGTTTGGTGCGCATCACCGCTCCACCACGACCAATCATCGAGTGGAGGTAATCAAGCACCAGATACGGCTCACCATTGTGAATAATGGTGCGGCCGGTTTTAATATCAGTCAGTCCAAGCATGGCCATATTATCTTACCAAGTAAGGAACGAGTGCCATAAAACGAGCACGCTTCATAGCGAGCGCCAAACCACGCTGTTCCTTGGCGGAAAGACCGTAGCGCTTACGAGGGTACATTTTTCCCTGGGAGTTCAAAAACTTTCGCAGAAAATAGGCGTCTTTGTAATCGATATTGGCCAACTTCTTACTCATTGCTGCTTCCATAATAGAGTGTGTAGTTCGTAGCTGGTAGCTTGTAGCTTCTCAAGAACTTTCTCCTAAAAAGCTATTTTCTACTAACTAAAAAACTGTTATTTAAAATGGTACATCCTCGATCTTAATCTCATCCTTTTCATCATCGAGATTGATGGTAGGGATTTCCTCCTCTGCAGGGGCTTTGTCGGCTGGTGGGGCATTCCTCTGAGCGGCTGGAGCAGCACTGCGTGCTCCTCCTTGTCCCTGAGCGCTCCCCTGAGCTCGACTGCCGAGCTGCATGGTCTCACCGACGATTTCGGTCACCTTTCGCTCGGTGCCATCTTTGGCAGTATACTCCCGACTCTGGAGCCGTCCCTCGACATAGCATTCCTGGCCCTTGGTCAAATACTGACCGGCAATTTCTGCCAAGCGTCCCCAGAGCACCACCGAGTGAAACTCCGTACGCTCCTGGCGAGTACCACTCTTGTCCGTCCAGAAATTATTGGTAGCCATGGACAGGGTTGCCACCTGCTGACCACTCGTGGTGGTACGCATGTCAGGATCGCGCGTCAACCGTCCGACCAAAATCACTTTGTTTACGTTCATATTCCCATTATTTAATGGTTAAAGTATTTTTTTGAATCGTAATTGTTGCCTTTCCGCTCTTCGCTTCGCGCTTTACCCTGCTTGATTAGATATCGAGCTTGGCCTTCAACTGTTCATCAATCTGTTCGGTGCTGACACCCTTCTTTTCCTCTTCCTGAGGAGCTACCGGAGCCTGCGGCATTGGACGGACAGACCCGCGCTTTTCATAGCGATTGCCACGATTTTCAGTGCGAGGACGTTCTTCACGAGGAATCGCCTTGAGTTCCGGCATATCTGCTGCGCTGACAATAAGAAAACGGAGGACATCTTTGGACAACTGGAGAGCACGATTGATTTCTACCAACGGATGTGTCTCTACCATGACGCCTGTTTCATCCCGCTCATCCTTGTCAGGCAAGGTAAAACGACGGGCAATGTAAGTGCCTCGTGATTCTTTTTTGACCGGATAGGCCAATTTCCGCTTCTCTTCCGTCTGTGGAGCAAGAAAAGTTCCGCCAAACGACGTCACCACCTTTTCCACATCCTCTCGGATACGAGCAAGCTCGGCATCCTTTGACTCTCCTACCAAAAAAAACAGCTCGTACTCAATCATATATGCAGCGATTAGCTCTACGTAATTAACATCTTGGAACTTCAAAAAAAGAAGACCCGCCAACGAAAGAAAATCCTCCGCAAGCGGGTCTGTCTCTCCTGATCCCTGCTACCTACCCTTCGATAAGACCAAAGGGTGGCAAGGCGGGAGAAACGTTGGACTTTCTCAGTTGTTTGCTTACTCTAGCAGAGAATGGTCTTTTTGGCAAGACCCCAGAGACATCTCCTTCCTAAAACCGGCGTTTCTTTTTTCGATTGACGGTGTACCACGCGGTAATCACAAGCAGGAGGAATCCGGTCAATACCAGGCCGACTTTGATTGGTAGGGGTAGCATCGCTACAGCAGGAAGACGGAAAGCAGAACCAGTCTCCTTCATACCCGGCACCTTCTTCATCGGAAGAGGGACGGCCAATGTTTTCTGATCAAGCACTGCCCCATCCTCATCGTGGAGAGACACTGTCATACCATTGACGCAGGTTCCTTCCTTCGGAAAAGACAGGTTCAGTTTTTCTTCTTCTCCGGAAACGAGTGTATTTTCACTGACAATAGTGCACTCGCCACCCGCTGCGTCTTTCAGAGCAACTCGGAGCATCACCGGATTCTTTTTCAAATCCCGATTCGAGACATCGAGTGCTACCTGCAGTTCAAAGGGTGCTTCCCAAGCATACTGTTCCTTATCAAAGGATACCGCCTTGATATTAGCTGCTTGTTTTTCTTCCTTCAACGATCCCATGAGATACGATGGCAATGATACGACGGCTTTCGACTGCTTGTCGATGGCAGAGAATGTATACCCGTAGCTTCCGCCCTGAAAGACCGCTGGAAAAGACAAGGTGACCTTGGCTGTTTCTCCTCCTTTGAGAATAAGATCGGTTCCAGAAGAAGTGCTTTCAGAACGCTCCGTTATGCGTGATCCCAAAACAAACAAGGAAAACTCTTGATCATCACTTCGGTTGGATACCTCACAACTCATAACACTGGTCTCCCCTTTGGTTTCAAGAAAGGTACCTGTTTGATCGGCTTTTCCCTGCTCCGGCTGACAGAAAAGAGCTACCGGTGTTTCGTCAGCTTGTACCGTTCCGGTAAAGGTGATGCCTAGAAAAAAGGCGCTCATCAGGAATATCGGTGAGAAACTCTTGTTGTTCATAGTTTTTTTGTATTCGAATTACTGCTTAGGGAGCGACTTCCTTCCAGTTGAAGTTACACACTCTCGTGCCAGGGCACGTGAGTGGACTACCACAGCCGTTATCAGCAACGAGATAATCTGTCCCTGAACAGGTATTCCCTACTTCGGTAGCATAATCAGCACACGTCCGTGCTGGACAGACTGGCGCACACTTCGCCCCATCCCAGGCAAGGTTTGGTGGAATAAGAGCACAGGTACCGCCACGCACCTTGGTATCAAGTATATTCCCCTGATGTACAGTCGTAAAAACACTCCCACCGCCGTTAGCGACATGCGTAACCGGTCGGAGTATAGGGGCAGTGGGCAATACTATTAAACCAGCATCAAATTCCACACCATCCTGACGCACAGAAAGCGGTCCGGTCAAGGCAGAACTTGACCAGGAGATTCTCGAGTTACAGGTCGACGCACCATTGGCAATAGTACAAGGTGTTGTTGCTATAGGAGCTGCTGGTACACCTGGGTCACAGACACCCGTAGTCAAATTCCAAATGCCGGCGTTTAAACACGTAGCATTCACATTGACCCCGGCTCGCGTCCCGATATTGTCTTCGAGGTAAATTCTGTTGAGTCCAATCGTCACGGGTACCGTTTGATTGTTCCCACTCGGAGCGTTTGAGTAGGTCACTCCTGTTTTTTGGTTGTAGACACGAGGATTGACCAGGTTCGTTGATGACCATGTCAGATTAGTATCGCAGGTTGATCCCCCGATTGGAATCGTACAGTTGAGCGGTAATGCTGAAATACTACCACCGCTGGCCTGGCATATCCCCTGACTCCAGAGAAGAGTCCCGAAACAAACAGCTGTCATCTCAGCTGTTTCAAAGAGACCACCTCCATCCCTCAACGTCACTTGATGTGTTCCCTTATCAATCGGTACCGGCTGATTAAAACCAGCAATAGAACTACTATCCCAAGTTGTACCCGAAACAGAAATATACACTGGTGGCGTTGCGCCAGAGGTTTCCCAACTCACCCGACCCGTACACGTGCTATTACCAGCGAAGATAGTACACCCTTGAGCCTGAGTGATACTACTTGCTGATCCAATCAAGAAGGAAACACTAATTGTTTGATTGGCGTTAACGGGAGTAAAAACATAAGAAGCAATCGCCCCTACATTCACTCCATTTACCAATACTCTCTCAATGGTATAAGGCCAGTTTGCGGAAATATCAAATCGTGGCTGAGCGCCAGCTACTACCGAAACTGCTCCAGAAGGCGAGATAAGCCCTCCCACACCAGCTGTCGCTGTAATGGTGTAGGTGGCGGCCACGCATGAAGCCGGGGCTGACCGGTTAACCACCGCGGACTGAGCCGACGAGCCGCTGGCGTTAGTGGCCTGGATGGTGTAGCTGTGAGCAGAACCTGCCACGAGTCCAGAGTGTGAGTACGACGTAGCAGCACCGGTATAGATAGTGGCAGCACCATCACGGAGAGTATAGCTCGTTGCTCCCGCTGACGCGTTCCAACTGATCGTAATCGTTTGGGAATCACAGGCGCCGGCCGCTGCAGAGAGACCGGTTGGAGTAGGAGGAGATGAACCACCTACCGGACAAACGGCCGGAGCAGAGGCTGCTACCGCCCCAGACTGAGCTGATGACCCGCTGCCATTGTTGGCCTGAACAGTGTAGCTATGATTGGAACCAGCCACGAGACTACTGTGTGAATAGGTCGTTCCTGCTTGATTGTTGGAGATGACTGCTCCATTATCACGTAGCGTGTAGCTTGTCGCTCCGGCTACGGCATTCCAAGAAATGTTGATTGTCCCAGTACCGCAAGCAGCCGGGGTAGCTGTCAAGTTTATCGGAACAACTGGAACACCCCCTCCACAAGCTGCCGGGGCCGTCCCATTGACCGATGGAGAAGGACCAGAAATAGCTGTAGCATTGGTTGCTCGTACCCGATAGCCATGAGTACTATTGTTTGCTAGGCCACTATCGGTCCATGAGGTGACATTGCCTACGCCTGTCCATGCTCCACCATCACGAGATACCTGGTAGCCAGTGGCATTGATAATTGCTGGCCAAGAAAATTGGATCTGACCGGAGTTACACGCACCAATCCCTGCAGCGTTGGTGGGCCCCCAATTGATCACGATTGATTTCGAATCAATCGCACTGGCCGTACCGGTACCATTGAGTCCTGACCAACACTGACCTGTGACGGTTACTGTTCCGGGCCAGGCTGTATTGGATGTTAGCCCTGCTCCGTTGTTGGTAATATTTGCTGCTTTATTGTAAATCGTAGTTCCGTCGGCAATGACCTCACAACTTTGGGCATTGGTTGAAGAAAGCCGATAGGTAATATTTGTGCCTGCTACAACAGGACTAACGGGTGTGATAGTGATGGTGGCAGTGGGGGCTGGGGCCGCCGCATTGACTGTTATAACTACCGAATCAACAGCATCTGCTAGTCCGGCCTTACTACAAGTAATTGTATACGTATACGTTCTTCCTCCCGCAAGCCCAGCAAGACGCCTACTCCCAGCAACATTTGCGGCTACAGCACCAATACCATTATCAATAGTACAGGAATCAGCATTAGAGGAATTCCAGGAAAGAAGAGCATTCTCTCCGGCAGTAATAGTAACACCTGCTCCTGCCTGCGCTACATGATCCCGACCCGTCACAAACGACATGGCTTTTTGCCATAAACTCTGAGATTCAAAGGCGACTGGACCAGTTGCGGAGATGGTGGCGGTTGGTAACAGACAAGCTGCCGGGGCCGTCCCATTGACCGATGGAGAAGGACCAGAAATAGCTGTAGCATTGGTTGCTCGTACCCGATAGCCATGAGTACTATTGTTTGCTAGGCCACTATCGGTCCATGAGGTGACATTGCCTACGCCTGTCCATGCTCCACCATCACGAGATACCTGGTAGCCAGTGGCATTGATAATTGCTGGCCAAGAAAATTGGATCTGACCGGAGTTACACGCACCAATCCCTGCAGCGTTGGTGGGCCCCCAATTGATCACGATTGATTTCGAATCAATCGCACTGGCCGTACCGGTACCATTGAGTCCTGACCAACACTGACCTGTGACGGTTACTGTTCCGGGCCAGGCTGTATTGGATGTTAGCCCTGCTCCGTTGTTGGTAATATTTGCTGCTTTATTGTAAATCGTAGTTCCGTCGGCAATGACCTCACAACTTTGGGCATTGGTTGAAGAAAGCCGATAGGTAATATTTGTGCCTGCTACAACAGGACTAACGGGTGTGATAGTGATGGTGGCAGTGGGGGCTGGGGCTGATACAGTAAAATTCACTCGACCAATATCTATCCGGCTAGGCTGAAACCCCGCAGCATTTAATCCCACTAATAATACGCGTTGTGAAATAAAATGATTACCCGCAGACATAGTTCCAGGAATAGTAAGACTCACTGATCTCGGAGCAGTTGACATTGGTAAATCAGCGAGCGTAAAACGCGCACCAGCATAGGCATTAGCTCCTCCGGTGTCTGGTAAATCATAATCAAAAGTACTTGGCCAACCCGGAGTAGTTGGGAACCCAATAGTAATATTTGGACTAGCCGCAGGTGCGCTAGCTCTCGCCCCCACATCAGCACTAATAGCATGTGTCGCCGTCAGAGTGATGGTTTCTCCGGGTACATATGTTGCTTTATTCGATGATATCGTAGTAATAGCAGAGAATTCTATCTCGCATGGTCCGCAATTGGCAGGCCCCAGAGTATTTGTGTGAAGCGTCAACGCCTGTGCTTGATAACCACTCCCCATAATCCCCATACCGACAAGGAAAAACAATCCAACCTTGACGATACTGCCTCGACGCACCAAGATACGAGCACGAAAAACGACAGCCACTCCCAGCACGATAATCCCAAGTACTGCGAGGAGTATCGTCCCCATATTCCAAAATGATGCCTCTTCCACTTTCGGAGTAGTCACTTTGTCACTAGAAGGTGTTTCCCCTCCCGTCTTCTCTTCTTCAAATTTTTCAAGAGAAAATGACTGTTCTACGCTCTGTACCGTTTTGCCTGAAGCATCAAGAAGCGTGGCTGTCACCATTCCAGACTGACAGCTTGTGGTTAGGGTAATCTCTGCTACCATACCCACTACTTCTCCAGTCGCTTCTCCGCATGACTCTTGATCATTTTTCAAGATAAGTTGTATCCGCGAACCTTGCTCGGGACGAGAAAGTGCCACAGACACCAGCACTCTGCCATCACCTGTTGGGTCCTGATACAAAAGTATATTTTTGATTGTGCCCGCCCCACCAGGAATACGAACAAAGCGTGTCGCAAGTTCACCCTCAGTTCCTCGTATCACGGCCACATATTCTCCACCTGAAAGCTTCGGCTGCACCGAGACAGACTGACCAGCATTGACCATCACCTTTTCTACTCCTGCCTCTGTCCCAAAAAATGACTCTTTACGATACGAAATATCCAAAACACCGTCTGCCGTAGAAAGACAAGAAAATGTTCCTGTTTTGTCCCCAGCGACACACGAAAGAAGGGACCCTGATTTTTCACCCAAATCCTTTGTTTCTATCACCTGAGTTCCCAGAGGCACACCTCCTAGTGTTTCAGCATACGCTGCGAGCGAAACACTCCCTCGGAGATACGCAGGATACGTATACGAAAAAGGAAACGTTCGAATTTCGCCTTCATGTAAAGAG
>CAZHDL010000006.1:16450-21309 GCA_964531045.1 uncultured Bdellovibrionales bacterium
AAGTCAACAAGAGTATTCTCGGCATCGGTCACCTTGAGGCCATAGACGATATCATTTTGTTGACCCAATCTACTGACAATAGAAAAAGAACCCTTAACTCCTCTGTCTTGTGACTCTACGACGACATCACCGACATTGACATCAGCTATCACGGCGCTCCGCGTGGTAGATCCAACATCTACGCCTTCAGGTGCTTCCTGCATAAGCAGTTCTTCTGCTCGGACAATTCCGACTAAACCACCGAAAACCCCGGCCACAAAAAGAATGAGAAACAACGACTTCAAAAAATGCTTTCTCGAAAAAGAATCCATAGAAAAATATGTATTTTAGTTTGCCCAAAGTATACCATATCTTCGTAAGAAAAAAAAGAGCTCGCCTCCCTGAGACTTCCAGGGGTGCGAGCATACATCAGAACTTCTGGGCAGCGACGTACCAAGGCGCCTTACCGACCGGTATGGCCTGCATCAGCGTCAGAGTGTCAAGCCGTGCGACCGCCACCCTGTCTCCTCCTTGAAGGAAACGCGGCAACGGCACATAGAGTTGACCCTCAGCATGAGCGAGAAAGACCGGGTAGGCACCGACGGTCACCCGACCCACTTCCTTGAAAGTTGCGAGATCGAGTTTGACCACCTGGCTCACATAGTCGGTCACGTAGAGGAAGCCCTCCACGAGTACTGCACTCTGTGGCCGTTGGTAACCGACAAACCCCGGAAGGGTCTGTGTCGTCACCGTTCCTGTTGCCAGGTCGATGAGGGACAACGTCCGTTCGCCACCCAGGGTCAAGCCGCTATTGACGACGATGAGTCGTCCGTGCGCTGCGTCATAGACCACCGAGCGTGGTCCGGCGCCGACCGTAAAGGTCCGCCCAGCTTGCTTGGTATCAGCATCGATTTCAACAACCGTGCCCATCGTCCCCGGAGTGAACTCCTGCTTCAATTGCCCATTGCTCGAGTCGACGATGAAGCCATAGGCCAATGCTTCGGCTGCCACAGCGTAGAACTTCTTCCGCTCGGGCACCGAAACAAGATCCATCACCACCATCTTCTCGCCGGCCACATAGTCGACCGCACTCCGGAAGGACTCAGCTCCACTGAACCGATTCCAACACAGGAGCTTATTGCGGTAGGGATACGTCGTCAAATCCTGCCGTCCCATGGCCGCACAGATGTCCCGATCAGACAGTACCAGGCCCTGCATGGTATGCCAGACCTGAAAAGCGGTGTCTGTTGGGTCAATCCGTATCGGCTTGAGCGGAAGGCCCGTCTCGAGATCAAAGCGGAACAAATTGATGCCGCCCGCCCCGACATAGACCACACCGGCGACAGAGTCAACTACCAAACGCTGCGGCCTGACAGAATTCAATGCATCTTCCAGATTGACTGGCTGCACCTGGCTCGTCGCCGCATCGATGATCGACACGTCGTTTCCACTGTCGGCTTTCGCCTCGAAGTTGGTCACGAACACCTTGACTCCCGTCAAGGCCACCTTGGCGGTGGTGAAGCGCACCGTCACCGGAGCACTCGGAAAGCCCGTTGCCCCAGGGAGACCCCCGGCCGTCACGACGTTTTCCGAGCTGAAGGGCCAGCGTTCTTCACCAGTGTTACCTGGCAAGAAGCTGATCGACTGGCCACTGCACGTCACGAGGACGGTCAGGTTACCAATCAAACGCCGCCCACTCACTCCGGTGCAGTTCAGCACCTGGTCAAAGGTGAGCGTGAGGAGTGTGCCCTTGGCGGGAATACCGACTGCTCCCGCAGCCGTCAGAACCCGGACTTCCCCATTTGCGAAGGTGAGCGTGGCACTCACGAGCTTGGGCCCGCAAGAGGTCGGCTCGACTTGGCACCCGAATTCAGCAACGGTGCCAAAGTAGTGAGGGACTTCATCGCTCCCGACATAGGGACCAAGTCCCCATACCGTGCCATCCTCCCGGACAGCAGCAAAGTTGTAGCCTCCCGACACTTGGTAGCGGCGGAAAACGTACTGATGCCCTTGGTACTCACCCGCCTGAGTGACTTCCCTGGTGGGGAAGTATTCAGGATAGGTGACCTCGGCCCATGCGAGCAGTCGTTCTTCTTGGGAGACGGCCACTTCAGCCGCCAAGACCCGTACTTCGACAGAAGCAGCACCAGTCGAAACTGACCTGGAACTGACCTGAAAATACGGCACGGGGACACTATTTGTCACCGCGGACAAAGGACGCTTTTGACCAGCTGTAGCAGCCGGCGCCACAGCAATGGCAACATTCTCGATGCCTTGCGGCACTGATGAATCGCCACCACCGCAGCCTGAGACCAGGATGAACACGGCGGCCAAAGCCGCCTGAAGAAGGGAGCGAGTAGCCGAAGTGACCATGATGGTCTCCAAGTTTAGTTGCGAATTGTCAAGATCCCCGAAGGGACTGACTAGCGAGGTCAAAAGAGAGGGTCTTTACCCTCTCTCTGATTGCCCTCACCGTAGCATCTTTTTCAGATTTCGTCAAGTATATTTATCCCCAAAACAAGGCTTTTTTAGAGCAGTTTCTTGTAGTTGTCTGCCCAATAGAGAATACCGTTAATATATGGGGCATAGCTGGTGCCCAAGTAGGCCGTGGCCGCCCGCTTCCAGGCCGAGCGCTCCCCTTTGTCCACACCGGGAATTTTATCGAGCTTGAGTGCCATAGCCATCACGCCATCCGTTAGATTCCAGGGACTCGGCGGATTGTGTCCGGTAGCACTCGCCACAGCGGACTTGTAGGCCACCCAGGTGTCCGGCATAAACTGTGCTACCCCCATAGCGCCTCCTGTCCCTGCGTACCCCCTCGGGTTACAGGATACCTTTTGCTTGCGATAATCAATGTCGAGCTCCTTGGTAATCGTCTTGAACGTATCACGACGGCGCAAAAATGTTGCCCAGGCCACCTTGCCGAGTTTTTTGGCCTTGTAGTTCTTCTCAGCGCCATCTTCTACCTCCGCATACGTGCAGCCACCGACATTGGCACCGAGATTAGTCTCCATCTTGAGCACTCCAAACAAAAATCCCTTTGGTACCCCGGTCCGTTTACTCGCATACTCCACCGCATCCTCAATATCCTTGGCGTTATATGACTTCCCCAAGATCTTACTCAAGTCCCCCTGCAACTCACTCAGTTCCTTTTTCAGCCGGTTAACGGTCGTCGCCTGATCTTCCAAGTCTTCCTGCACATCCGCCTTGGCTGCAACCAAATTCTGTTTCTGACGACTCTGAATAGTCAAAAGCTCTTCGTGATCCTCCTTCGCTTCTTCAAGCGAGCTTTTCTCTGTCACCATCTTGGCCTTGGTAGCGGTAATGTTTTCAATAATCTCCGTCATGCGCTCCTGTGTGGAGAGCAGACCATCTTCGTTCTGAAAAAAATTAGTCACATCATCCTCGGTCAACATCACCTCAACAAAGGGAGGAACATCGGACATGTAGAGCTCTTGAATCAGATTCCCCAACACTCTGCGCTCCAGCACCAACTGCTGATCCAAATTGGCAATCTCCGCTTCTTTCTGATCGATGGTCTGGGTCGTTTGTTTGAGCAGGTTTTGTACCCGCAGGATTGCCTGCTGCGTCGAGGTCAGTGTCGAGGCAATCTGATTGAGATTACTTTCCAAAACACCATACTTTTTCTCCGCTTCTTTCAGTTTTTTTGCTGTTTTAGCAATATCATCTTCAATCTCATCGGGGTCTTCTTCTGCTCGAACATCCGGAACAGAAAACGAGAAAAGGCCTCCGAAAATCAGAAGGAACAAAACAGATGCCAAGATATTTTTGGTAGTGTTCATAGCAGTTTTCAGTATACCATATTTCCTTCTTGACAGGATTTCAATTCTTTTGCATACTGCTCAGGTTGGTCCTGTTACCTCAGTCGACACTTGGAGAATCTCCAAGGGACACTGCCGTGGCAAGATCAAACTTTTGTTTTCTAGTTCCTACCAATCCCAAACGAGGAGTGAGAAGGTGCAATCTCTGCAACCAAATGAAATCACACACGCGATTCTGACGTGTTATGACGACCGGCTCGATGAACTCATCGAAATGGAAGTTGCTCGCATCCGCATGGAGGGCGGGCAGCTCCGCGACAAAGACATCATCCGTCCCCCCGGCGGTGTTCATCTCTTGGCTGGCCACACCGACTGTCGGAGAGCCTTCTATCAGATGATGTCTGGCTTGCGCGATATCGCCAGACGACAGGTGATTCATCTCTTTCCGCACACCAACTGCCAATACTGCGGCATTCATTTTCAGGAGAAGCTCGGGAATGGCAGCCGGAGCGATTTGCGCTTTCACGTAACAAGCGCTGAGAAGATGCTGAACGGTGCCATGGGCTACTTTTCCGGCCTGAATGGCAGTATTCCAGAGCTCGATGTACGCATCATCCTGACCGTAGATCGACAAATCGTCACGATTGATGAAGCACGCTCCTTACTTCCACACGTACCGGAAAGCAGCCATCATGGTGCTCCTTGCGTGCATCGCGGTAGTCACCCGCATCATGGCCATGTTGTCGGAAATGGTCATGATCCCAATCACTTGAACACGCACATCTGAACATCACGCATCACTCGAACACAAAGGCGCCACGGAACTTACGTGGCGCCCTTTTCTTTATTCTTTACCCTGAGAGTAGTCGAGGGGTTTACCACAGAAAACAGTCTCTACTTTCCTTCGGCTGCCTCTTCTGTGTCTTCGGCCGATACTACACCAACCTCTTTGGATTTTTTCAAAATAAGGCTCTCGATTTCATTTTGCACCTTGGGATTTTCCTTGAGGAAAGCCTTGGCACTCTCACGACCGGCCCCGAGCTTAACCTCGCCATAGAGAAATGAGTTGCCCGATTTTTTGAGTGCACCAAACCGCAC
>CAZHDL010000007.1:0-675 GCA_964531045.1 uncultured Bdellovibrionales bacterium
AACCTGACCGGTGTTCCGGCGCTTTCCTTTCCAATCGGTACCGTGGAAGAAGAGGGAAAGCAGCTGCCCATCGGGGGACAGCTTTTGGGGAAGTGGTTTGATGAGGAAAATTTGTTGGCGGCGGCACATGCTTTTGAAATGGAGGGAAAAAAATAAACACATAACAATACGCAAACGGCGGAAAACCTGAAAACCAGAGTATTATTATTCTCGGATACAGGAACTGTTGATTGCTGATTGGTAGCTGATAGCGATATGGAAGTTGACGTGACCGAACTGTTTGCTCTTTTGTGGCAGGGCATCAACCAATTTTTTGAGCAGTCCATTCTTTTTGCGACACTCAAGTTTTTTCTGTTTGTGTATGTAGGTGTGTTGTTTGTTGATATCATCCTCTTGTTTATTTTGAAGGGGGTTTCTTCAGATTTGAAAACAGCACTCTATGGTACAGAACGCCCACTTATGTCAAAGAACAAACTGATCAAGCGGTTTGAGGATATTTTGGCACGTTTGGAAACGGGAAACCCTTCGCAGTACAAGGTAGCTATCTTGGAAGCGGATGCGTTTGCTGATGAGATTTTGGATGGCATCGGCTACAAAGGAGCGACGATGACGGAAAAGCTGGGGAGCGTAAAGGGCGGACAATTGGAGACGAAGGAGGTCCTGAGTGAGGCTCAT
>CAZHDL010000007.1:685-2344 GCA_964531045.1 uncultured Bdellovibrionales bacterium
TTTGGGCGCGCGTCCGATTGACAGAGGAGCATTTTTCTGGTAGTGTCTAGGTAAAGCCCTCGGGGCTTTTTTTAAGAGGCAAAATATGCAGGCAATAGTGACATTTTTTCGGGAGGCTCGGGTGGAGCTCTCACGAGTCAATTGGCCATCGCAGCAGGAGATTATCCGATACACGGTGCTCGTGATCGTTATCAGTCTCTCGGTAGCGTTGTTTCTGGGAGCACTCGACTTCCTCTTTAGTTTTCTCGTAGAAAAATATCTCCTGACACAGTAGGGAGGTGATAATCTTTTAGGTAGCATTTTCGTATGGCAAAGCAAACACAGCATCATGGTCGCGCCTGGTATGTGCTCCACACGTACTCCGGATACGAGGACAACGTCGCTCGCAATTTGAAGCAGCGTATCGAGTCCATGGATATGCAAGATCACATCTTTGACGTGTTGGTACCCAAGGAGAAGAAGATCAAGATCAAGGGTGGTAAGCGCGTCGTGATTGAGGAACGCATCTATCCTGGGTATGTACTCGTTGATATGATGGTGACCGATGCTTCGTGGTACGTGGTACGCAATACACCAAACGTGACTGGTTTTATTGGTCTTGGTACGACGCCGACTCCGATTGATACGAAAGAAATCGATGCTCTGAAGAAGCGGATGGGTGTAGCTGAGCCGAAATACAAGATTGATGTCCATGTCGGTGATGCGGTGAAGATTGTCGATGGGCCATTTAAGGAGTTTGAAGGAAAAATTCAGGAAATTGATGAAGAAAAGGGAAAGGTGAAGGTGCTCGTTTCTATCTTCGGTCGTGAGACTCCGGTAGAACTAGACTTTCTCCAAGTAAAGAAGGGCTAGTACGAATAATTGATTTTTTAGACAATTATGGCAAAGACCATCAAGACCGTTATCAAACTGCAGATTCCTGCCGGCAAGGCCAATCCAGCTCCTCCAGTGGGACCTGCCCTTGGACAGCATGGTTTGAATATTCAGGATTTCTGCAGCAAGTTCAATGCAGCAACGCAGGATCGTATGGGGGATGTAGTACCAGCTGAGATTACCGTGTTTGAGGATCGTACATTTACGTTCGTCCTCCCCGGCTTCTGATTTGCTCAAGAAAGCCGCTGGTATTGCCAAGGCGGCTGCCAATCCTCTCAAGGACAAGGCTGGTCAGGTGACACAGGCTCAGATTCGTGAGATTGCTGAAAAGAAGATGTCGGATCTTTCTGCCAACGATGTCGATGCGGCCATGAAGATTATCGCCGGTTCCGCTCGTTCTATGGGTATCAAGGTTGTTGATTAAACTGAAGGGGAAGATAATTTTTATATGTGTGGGAGTCCGCCAGTCGGCGGACGTCTGAACCACGGATAATACTATGTTTAGAGGAAAAACCTATCGCGGTGTTGTAGCCAAGATGGAAGCAGGAAAAGAATATACACCAGCAGAGGCAGTGGCGTTTTTGAAAGAAAACAAGACAGCCAAGTTTGATGAGTCTGTTGAGATTCATGTCCGTCTCGGTATTAACGCCAAGAAGTCGGATGAAATGGTGCGTGCTACCGTCATCTTGCCTCATGGCACTGGACGTGCTCAGAAGGTGGCTGTGATTACTAGTACCAAAGAAGCAGAGGCCAAAGAAGCCACAGCAGATATTGTTGGTGGTGAAG
>CAZHDL010000007.1:2354-4121 GCA_964531045.1 uncultured Bdellovibrionales bacterium
GATATCAAGAACGGTAAACTGTCTCCCGGAACGCACTTTGATGTTATCCTCGCGACCCCGGAGATGATGCCAAAACTCGCAGTCATCGCCAAAATCCTTGGTCCAAAGGGTATGATGCCGTCTCCTAAGACTGAGACTGTGACGGTCAAGATCAAGGAAGCGGTAGAAATGCTCAAGAAAGGAAAGAAGGTCAGTTTCAAGAACGATGATACGGGCAATTTGCATCAGGTCATTGGTAAGCTCTCTTTTACGGTTGAACAACTGACTGAAAATTTCCAGACCCTCAAAGAGACGCTCGACAAATCAAAGCCAGAGAACATGAAGGGACGCTTCATCAAGAAGCTGTATGTTTCCTCAACCATGGGTCCAAGCCTGACTCTTAAAGCGTAGTGAAAAAAGCAGGCGAAAGCCTGCTCTTCTTTTTACTAATAAGCTAAGAAGCATAGAATATGATTCTTTCAGATCGTGATATCAAAAAGGAGTTGAAGAGTAAAGAAATTACTATCAAACCATATCGGGCCGAGTGTTTGCAACCGGCGAGCTACGATGTGCATCTTGATCGTCACTTTCTTGTGTTCAACACCAATCAAAACTTCGTCATCGACCCACGGGATATCTCGAAGGATCTGATGAAAAAAATTGATATCACGAAAACGGAGCCGTTCATTCTCCATCCGGGGGAATTTGCTCTAGGAGTACTCCTCGAAGAAACAGGGGTTTCCGACAAGCTGGTGGGTCGTCTCGAAGGCAAGAGTTCTCTTGGACGTCTGGGTCTCATCATTCATACCACCGCGGGATTTCTCGATGCAGGCAATTCACTCAAGATGACCCTCGAGCTCTTTAATGCCGGTAAAATCCCGCTCAAGCTTTACTATGGGATGCCAATTGGTCAGATGGCCTTTGAGTATCTGTCCTCGCCCTGTGAACGCCCGTATGGTTCCAAAGGACTGAATTCCAAGTACAAAGGTGATACCAAACCGCAGGCCTCAAAAATGCACCTCAACTTCAAAAAATCCAAGAAAAAAAGCCTCTCCAAATAAATTCTTTTGGCTTATTGCAGGGAAAGTCATTGAAAAATCATTGACTTTTTCTGTTTTTAGGTGTATAATATATTGTCATTTAAAAATCAATACTTTTGCCAGAGCGAAGAGGTTTTTTATTATTGAGACTTCAGATGTCTCAGTAGAAAAGAGAGATTTCTTCGCTCTGGCAAACTCACTGTGAGTGAAAGGCTAAAGCATAGGAGATGACGCCATGGCACAAGCCGTGTCCCCATCGGATTTCAAGGGTCTTACCATAGGCCAGGCAGGGAAGTTTGCTGACCTGCAAATCGCCGCTCTGCGCAAGAGTGGCCTCCCGAGCGAGCCGACACAGTGGATTCTCGAAAAGCAGGGCGCTGCTCTGGCCGAAGAGTTCGTGGCTTCGGTCCGCAGGCGTGTCGAAGTGGTGAGCAAGCTGATCAATCGCCGTGTCCCGGTGGATCGCAGCCGCACTCCTGAGCAAGTGCTCGACGCGACGGGTCGACGTCAGTACGTCATCGGTGATGTGGCGAAAGTCATGCCACGCGGAGATGGTGTCGAAGCGGAAGTCTTCTTCTTCCATGTCGGTCGGCATCTCTCCGATACCGACCTGGACAAGGAATACGAACTCCGTGGACTTGTCCCGGCTGACCTGTACTCGCTTGCGGCCGTCAACGAGGCCAACCCGCCCTTCGCTGACGAACATCCCAATGCCACGCATTTCCAGGATGCTGACGGCAATTGGTGC
>CAZHDL010000007.1:4131-21138 GCA_964531045.1 uncultured Bdellovibrionales bacterium
ACGCGACCTTCTTTCGCTGGGGCAGCGAGTGGCGCGTGGGCGTCGGCAGTGATGGCTACGACTGGGATGACGACTGGTGGTTCGCCGGCCTTCGTAAGGTTTGAGCCTCAGACCTTCCATTCTTGGTCCGCTGGTTTGCGGATTGAACCCCTGGCACTTCCTGCTGTATGCATGCATACAGCAGGTTTTCTTTTTTTTACACTACCTATGACAAATGCTATGACAAATGAAAAATCCAGGGTTACAACTTTCTGGTAATTTGTTCACTGATTAGATTAAACTGTTTTTAGTTTAAAAACAAGTATCACCATTTCAATGGTGGATTTAGTATTAGGTGAAGTGGTGGCTGATTTATTTTCGTAGAGAACGTCACACATTGTAAACAGTTCTTTTAACTCAGGAACACTGAAATGGTGCGCGATACGGGCTACTTTTCCCTGATCGAGAGCCTGTTTCAGCTGTGCGAGTGTCTGTATAGATGATGAGGGGGTGTCATTATCAAAGACAAAAAAGTCGTGGTCATGAGTTTGAAGAAGTTCCGTGGAGAGTTCGTACCTTTTCTGGTAGTCACTAGAGATAAGTCCTTCATTGACCCAGATGATGCCTCCTGGTTTTAAAATTCGAATGAGTTCATAAATCAGTTGCTGCCTTTCTTGTTGAGAAATAACACTGACCAGAACGAAGGAGATCACTATGGCGTGAAAACACTGATCTGAAAAGGGTAATGGCTCCATGATGTCGCCAAGGATATACTTTACCCGAGTTGATTTACTTTTGTTGAGGGAAATAGCATCGATATTAATGTCGATCGCTGTTACGTTGTAGTCGTACGTAGCGAGCAATTCTGAAATTTCACCCGTGCCACAGCCAAGATCCAATATGTTTGCTTGGGGCGGGATATGGGAAAAAAGCTCCTCACCTGGGAAGGCATTTCTGCCAATTATAGCGTTGGCCGGGAGTATCTCCCAGTGCTTTTTGTTTAAATTGGTATGATTTTTCATAGAGCTAGTATAGCAAAGGGTTGAAATTGAGTGAAATTCTCGAAGTTTGCCGAAGTGGGTTTTGTGCGATAAAATACGGTATCGGGGTAACTTTTTCCGTCAGAATTATGCGTCAATACTTGGATTTACTCAGACATATTGAGGAGCACGGCATAGATAAGGGTGACAGAACTGGTACGGGGACGCGGAGTGTTTTTGGTTATCAGATGCGCTTTGATCTTGCACAGGGCTTTCCTCTTTTAACCACGAAGAAGATGGCGCTGCGTTCTATTATTGTGGAGCTTCTTTGGTTTTTAAAAGGAGATTCAAATCTGAAATATCTTGCTGAGAACAGTGTTCATATTTGGGATGAATGGCCGTACAAGGCGTATCTTAAAAAAACAAATCAATCAGTACCCGAAGTCGGAAGCGAGGAATGGAAAGCTGGCATGAAAGTGTTCATAGAGAATATTAAAACGAATGATGCGTTTGCTCGGGAACATGGTGCCTTAGGTCCTATCTATGGCTATCAGTGGCGCAATTGGCCGACTCCGGATGGACGTCATATTGATCAGATTACACAAGTCATTGAACGTATCAAGGCAAAGCCAGATGATCGTCGTCTCATTGTTTCTGCTTGGAATGTAGCTGATATTGAAGAGATGGGAAAAGCAGGTCTGCCGCCGTGTCACTGTCTCTTTCAGTTTTATGTGGCTAATGGTCGCCTGTCTTGCCAACTCTATCAACGAAGCTGCGATACTTTTCTTGGAGTGCCCTTCAATATTGCTTCTTATGCACTTCTGACTATGATGGTGGCACAGGTGTGTGATTTGGAACCAGGGGAGTTTGTTTGGACAGGGGGAGATGTTCATATTTACAGTAATCATCATGATCAGGTACGGGAGCAGTTATCGCGTGAGCCATTGCCGCTTGCAATCATGAAAATAAATCCGGACGTGAAAAATATTTTTGATTTTGTTCTGGAAGATTTTACCCTTGAAAATTATCAATCCCACGCTGCTATCAAAGCTCCGATAGCCGTTTAATACTTCTTTTCATGTATACTCCAAGAATTTCCATGATTGTAGCGGTTGATGAGACCCGAGCGATTGGTAAGGATAATAAGCTTCTGTGGCATATTCCTGAGGATTTAAAACGTTTCAAGGAATTAACAACCGGTCATACGGTTATTATGGGTGAAAATACCTATCATTCGATTGGGCGACCCTTACCAAATCGAACCAATATTGTCGTGACCCTCAATCAATCGCTGGAGCTTCCAGGATGTCTAGTTGTCCACTCAATCGATGCAGCGTTTCAGGTAGCTCAAGAAAAAGAAGCAGAAGAAGTCTTTGTTATTGGTGGAGCCAGTATTTACAAACAGACACTGCCACTTATAGATAGATTGTACTTGACTGTGGTAGAAGGGAAACATGAGGCAGATACTTTTTTTCCAGATTATTCGGAGTTTAAAAAGATTGTCAGTCAGGAAGAAAATGGAAATGGAGAATATCAGTACACCTATTTTATTTTGGAGCGGGAGTAAAGTCTTTTAAGAAAGAATATATGCAAAAAATTATTGCCGTGCTGGGGATGCCGGGAAGCGGAAAAACAGAAGCGATTGAGTACCTGATTGCCAAATATCATTGGCCCAAGATTTATTTCGCCCAGCCGACGTTTGATGAGATGGAGAAGCGTGGTCTAGAGCGTACGCAGGCTAATGAACGGCTGGTGCGCGAAGACCTCCGCAATCTCCATGGGGAAGATTTCTATGCCAAGGAGGCTGTCAAGAAAGTGGAAGCCCTGCCGGAGGCGGATGTCATACTCCTCGAAAGCTTCTACAGTGCGCCGGAGTACCGCGTTTTTAAGGACCGGTTTCGAGATGCTTTTTTTACCATCGCCATTCATGCACGACCGAGTATTCGTCACGAGCGACTCTTGCACCGGCCGGAACGACCGCTGACGCTCACACAGTCAGAAGAACGGGATTGGGCACAGCTCAATCGTTTGACGCAGGGGACTCCGATTGCGCTTGCTGATCATATGATCATCAATGAGGGAACAAAAGAAGAACTGTGCGCCAAGCTTGATGCCGTTATTGCGGAAATGGCACATCTCCCCAAATAAAAGAAGTTTTTTCCATAATCAAACACTATGTCAAAGGTCATCATCGGAGTTGCGGGAGAAGTCGCTTCGGGTAAGGACACGGTAGGGAAGTATATCGCAGAAAAATATCAGGCGACAGCGCTCCGTTTTTCGCAGGTGCTCCGGGATATTTTGGATCGCATGAGTCTGGAGCAGAGTCAGGAAAATATGGGAAAACTGTCCATGCATTTACGCAAGGCGTTTGGTGAGGATATTTTGTCCAAGGGACTGATTGTCGAGGCGGAACGCAGTCCGAGTGATCTGGTAGTCGTGGACGGCGTGCGACGTTTCCCGGACATCATTCAGATGCAGGCGAGTGAGCAATTTTATTTTATCTACGTCGAGGCATCGCCAGAGAAACGGTATGAGCGTCTGACCCAGCGGCACAACAATTCCGACGATGAGGGTAAAACCATGGCACAGTTTGAAAAGGATGCCTTGCAAGAATCCGAGTCGCAGATCAGAGACTTGAAAGAGCACGCTGATTTTGTCATCAGTAACGATGGGACTCTGGAAGAGCTGCAAAAGCAGGTGGATGATATTTTGACTCAGATACGAAACAAGTAAGTCTTTTGATATGAAAAAAGGAAAGCTGATTGTTTTGGATGGTGCAGATGGATCTGGCAAGGCGACACAGGCACAGCTACTGGCTGGACGTTTGAAAAAGGAGGGCTATCGGGTAAAAATGCTCGATTTTCCGCAATACGAAAATAATTTTTTCGGGAAACTGATCGGTGAATGCTTGGCGGGAAAGTATGGCGATTTCATAGCGCTCGATCCCCATATCGCTTCAGCACTCTATGCTGCAGATCGCTTTGAGTCGAAGCAAATACTGGAAAAATGGCTCGGAGCAGGATACGTAGTGGTACTTGACCGATACGTCAGTGCCAATCAGATTCATCAGGGAGGAAAAATTGTTCATCCGAAGAAACGAAAGGAGTTTCTCGCATGGTTGGATACATTGGAATTTTCCGTTTATGGTATTCCGCGACCACATCTCGTGTGTTATCTGGATGTTCCTCGAACTGTTTCCGATCGACTCCTGACACAGAAGCGACAAGGGCTTTCTACCAATAAAGCGTTGCGCGGCAGAAAAGACTTGGCGGAAAAAAATACAGCTCATTTGGACGCCGCACGTGAGGGTGCGCTCAAGATTATTCGCCAGGGAAATACATGGGAGCGTATTGCTTGTGCTCCAAAGGGAGCATTGCTTTCTCGTGAAGTTATCGCTGAGCTCGTCTGGGAGAAAGTAAGAGGTATTCTATAAAAAATCGAATATGAACTTTCAGGAATATCAGGAACAGTCTCGAAAAACGGCCGTGTATCCGCAGGTTGGCAGTAATTTTGTCTATCCAATTTTAGGAATGGCCGGAGAGTCAGGAGAAGTGGCAGAAAAAGTGAAGAAGGTTTTGCGAGAAAAAAATGGTATCGTTGATGAAGCAGCAAAGGAAGAGATTATCAAAGAGCTAGGAGATCTGCTGTGGTACATGTCTCAACTGGCATCAGAATTGGGAATTTCTCTTGATGAGGTGGCACAAAAAAATATTACCAAAACGCAGAGTCGAATGGAGCGAGGGACGCTACTAGGAGACGGGGATAATCGTTAGTGAAATTCGTATGAAATTAGAAATTAAAAAACTCGAACAAGATGCAGTGTTGCCAGCACGGGCGCATGCTGATGATGCCGGACTAGATCTCTATTCGTACGAAACATTTGTGCTCGCACCTGGTGAACGACGCACGGTCAAAACCGGTATCGCGCTCGCTATTCCGACAGGTTACGTCGGTCTTATTTGGGATAAATCAAGCGTGCCACATAAATTTGGCGTAAAAACCATGGGGGGTGTGATCGACGCATCGTATCGGGGCGAGGTCGGGGTGATCATGGTCAACCTTTCCACGGAGCCGTATCAAGTCGAAAAAGGGGCTAAAATAAGCCAATTATTGATACAAAAAGTCGAGTTGCCGGATGTTTGCGAAGTGACCGAATTAGATGATACTATACGAGGTGATGGTGGATTTGGAAGTACGGGTGCGAAATAGGAAGTAGAATGTGAAATTTAGCATATGAAATACAACGTCACTATTGGCATGGAGGTACATGCAGAGCTCAAGACCAGCTCCAAGATGTTTTGTGCCTGCAAAAATGGTCTGGGCATGGAAACGGAACCAAACGTACATATTTGTCCGGTGTGTACGGCGCAGCCCGGGGCGCTCCCGGTACCCAATGCTGCTGCCATTGAGGCCGTGCAGCGTGTCGGGTTGGCGCTTGGATGCACTCTGAGACTTCATTCCAAATTTGATCGTAAGAACTATTTCTACCCTGATTTGCCGAAGGGTTACCAGATATCGCAGTTTGACGAGCCGTTCTGCGAAAAAGGGACGATGGAGATACAGGCAAAGTCATTTCAGATTACGCGCATTCATCTGGAAGAGGACACGGGGAAATCTATGCATCCGGCCGGGGCAGACTATACACTGGTAGACTACAATCGTGCCGGCGTGCCACTTATGGAACTCGTGACGGAGCCTGATTTTACCAATGGAAAAGATGCCAGCGCCTTTTGTCAGAAGCTGCGTCAGACACTCCGTTATCTCGATGTGTCCAATGCGGATATGGAGAAAGGGCAGATGCGCTGCGAAGTGAATATTTCGCTCTATCCAGAAGGGTCTCATCGTTTGTCTGGGACTAAGGTAGAGATCAAAAATATCAACTCATTCCGTTCTGTGGAGCGGGCGATTGAATATGAAATTGTTCGTCAGACTGATCTGTTGGAGCGTGGGGAGAAAGTAGTGCAAGAAACAAGAGGGTGGGACGAGATGAAAAATATCACGGTGTCGCAACGAAAGAAGGAATCAGCGCATGACTATCGCTATTTTCCCGAGCCAGATATTCCGCCGTTTGAGTTTGATGAAGCGTATGTGGAAAAATTGCGCTTGACACTGCCAGAGTTGCCCGATGCCAAGCGTATTCGTTTTGCTGAACAGTTTGGTTTGCCCGAGAAGGATGTCATTATTTTGACCGAGGAGCGACTCTTTTCAGAATATTTTGAAGCAGTAGTGAGCGAGCTCTCTGAGAAAGAAAAGTCAGGGGAAATGACTGCTCCTTTTGAGCGAGCAGTGAAACTGGCTGTAAACTACATGCTGACCGAACTTCGTAGGCATCTGACGGAACATAATCAGTCCATTGAAGACTTGCCGATTAAGCCGGAAAATTATGCCGAATTTATCGCTATCGTGGCTGATGGCAAGATTAATTCCAGTGCCGCTCAGACCGTACTCGGAGAGATGTATAAAAATGCTGATGGTGATACTGATCCCTCGCACATTATCGATCGGTTGAACCTTGGCCAGGTCAACGACAGTGAAGCCCTGGAAATGGCTGTGGATATGGTGCTGGAGCGTAACGCTCAGTCGGTCGCTGATTTCAAAGCTGGTAAGCAAAACGCTTTTCAATTTCTCATTGGTCAGATTATGAAGGAGACCAAGGGAAAAGCAAATCCGCAGATAGTGACAGAAATACTCAAGAAGAAACTCGCGTAGAAAGCAAGGGTAAGGTTTACCCGAATGCCAAAGGCGGGCGGGCCAATCCACCAATGGTGATGGAGCTTCTCAGAAAAAAACTGGTATAAAAAAAGTTAGCGTGATTGCAAAAATAACAAGGAATTTGCTTTTGAGCAGATTCCTTGTTATTTTTGTTGCAAGGGAATTTTCCCAATAGCGAGGAGTGTTGGTATGTCAAGAGTGATTTTTTCGGCCAAGTCGCGGACTGCCATATTGGCAGAAGTGCAGCGGTGGTTGGATGCGAGCCCAGAAGATCGGGCTCGACGCAACAAGGCAATGTGGGACGCTATACATGCTGTGAATCGCTTGGCCGAAGAACGCCGTCGATTTCGTTCAATTGACCCCGCTTTGTATCGGCAACCGATTGACTGCTAGGAACATCGGAATAGAAATAGTTCAAGCGACTCACCGAGTAACCGTCTTGGTGCAAGAATTTAGAGAGCACGTAGGTGTCGGCGAGAACAATCGCGACACCTTTTTCTTTGTCGAATTACGTAACAAATTACGTAATTAATTTTTCTGCTTCGTCGGGCGCGGCAATATAGTGCAGGGGATGGGATTTTTCGAAGCGGCGGAGCCAGGTCAGTTGGCGTTTGGCGTAGTGACGAATTTCAAAGAGGAGACGCTCTTTCATTTCGTCGAGAGTTATTTTTTTCTGAAGGAAGAGCGCGACGTATTTGTATTCCAATCCGAAACTCTCGAGTCGCTTCCAACTGATGCCTTCTGTCCGGAGTTTCTCGACTTCAGCTATCATACCTTGAGCTATTCTTTTTTCGAGGCGCACAGAGATATTGTTCCAGAGAATTTCTTGGGAGGGATAAAGAACGATGACCGTGTAGCTGGTAGCTGGTAGCAGGTAGCTAGTAGGGAGGATAGGGACGGCGCCGAGGGAAGTGCAGATTTCGAGGGCGCGGATGAGGCGGATTTTATTTTTTGCATCAATAGTTTTGGCACGGCGTGGATCCTGTTTTTCGAGTTCCGCGAACAGTTCTTCTGTGGAAAGTTTTTCGAGTGCCTTGCGTAGTGTTGGGTTTGGTTTGACGGCAGGAAAAGCATTGTCCTCGATGAGGGCCTGGATCCAAAAGCCGGTACCACCACAGATGATCGCTGTCTTGCCTCGCTTCTTGATATCGGCGATGGCGCGCTTGGCATCGCGAATAAAATGAGTAACGTTGTAGTTTCTCTTGGGTGACGCCACATCGATGAGATGATGTCTGATGCCCTCAGAATAGAATTCCTTTTCTTTTACTTTTGCCATTTCGCTTTTCATGTTCATCTCATGGGGAAGGTCTCGTGGTACCTTCCCCGTGCCAATATCCATCCCACGGTAGACTTGGCGACTATCGGCGGAAATAATTTCCCCATCATATTTTTTGGCCAAGAGAATAGCCAAATCAGACTTGCCAGAAGCCGTCGGTCCCATGATGACAACAATTTTGTCGAGTATTTTAGACATCGAGCTAGTATGCCACAGTTTTTGATTTTGGCAAACCGCCTATGATTGCACTGATTGTACTCCGGGAATCTCTTTGATGTGTTCCAGTTGCTCAGGGGAAGGATCAATTGAAAACGTGGTCTCAATAGTGGCACTTGGCATGCGGACAGAAACTTTACTCGCACCTTTGGGAAGTGTTTTGAGAAGTTGGGAAAGAGCGGCAATGGTACTAGCAGGATTGGAAGCATCAACCGTAATGACGATTTTGTTCTCATGCTCTTGGGATGGAGCAGAAATCTCTTCAACGGGGCGACTGAGTTTGTTCCGGGTTGCTTCAGTACGAGCAAAGTGTGTGAGTGTTTCTGGAGAAATTTTTTCCACTCCTTCGGCGATACACTTGAGCGCACCGTCCTTGTGGGAGATTCGACCGTCAACCATAACGATTTCTCCTTCGATCCAAGATCCAGCGGTGTGCTCCGCTGTTTTCCCGAAGACGAGCATCTCGATACGTCCGGTCATATCCTCAAGGCCGACGAAAAACATCGTGCTACCGGTCTTGGTGAGAATCTTTCTGACAGTGGTGATGACGCCGCCCATACGAACATGTGCATTGTCCTCCTGCTTTTCCAGTTGTCCGAGGGGCGTGGCCGTTTTGTTAAAGTAGGGTTGGTACTCGCTCGTCGGATGGTCGCTGACGTACAAACCGAGCAGGTCTTTTTCCCAGTCAAGACGCATTGTTTTGGTGGCGGGTGCAACCGAAGCAAGTTGTATCTGGCTGATGGGCATCGACATGTCGCCGAAGAGACTATTGGCATGTGTATCGGCAATGGTCTTGAGATTTTTTCCGTGACGGATGATGTCGTCAATACTTCCAAACAGCTGATTCCGTTCCCCGAAGTCTTCGAGTGCCCCGACTTTCGAGAGGGATTCAAGTGAGCGCTTGTTCAAATCTTTGGTCTGCACCCGTTCGATAAAATTTTCAAGGGAAGTAAACTTCCCACCATTTTTTCGTGCCTTGACGATTTCTTCCGTACAGACGGACCCGACGTTTTTGATAGCGTTCATACCGAAACGGACGCGCTCCTTTTTGTCTTCACCGACAACAACGGTGAAATCCTCAAAGCTTTCATTGACGGACGGTGCCAGTACTTCCAGTCCAATTTCTCTCGCTTCTCGGACTTCAATAGCGATACGATCGATATCATGTTGGTCACTCGTGAGCAGTGCCGCCATAAATTCGGCCGGATAGTGCGCTTTCAGATATGCCGTCTGGTAACCGATGAGTGCATAGCAGGCCGCATGGGAACGGTTGAATCCGTAGCCAGCGAATGGTTCGATAAAGGCAAAAACCTGTTCGCCAATTTTTTTCCCCACACCAGTTTTGATGCACCCTTCGATAAACTTTTCACGTTGTTCAGCAACCAGCTCAACGATTTTTTTTCCGACGGCCTTGCGGAGTACGTCTGCTTCGCCGAGAGAAAAGCCGGCCAGATCTCTCGCAATTTGCATGAGCTGTTCCTGATAGACGGCTACACCATAGGTATTCCGGAGAATCGGCTCCAGTTTCGGATGCAGGTACTCTACTTTTTTCGTGCCGTGTTTGCCACCGATAAAGTCAGGGATATAGTCCATTGGCCCTGGACGGTAGAGAGCCACCATGGCGATGATGTCTTCAAAAACGGAAGGCTTCAACTGTTTCAGGTAGCGTTTCATGCCGGAACTTTCCAACTGAAAGACACCGGTCGTGTGTGCTTCTTGGAGGAGTCGATAGGTGGCTTCATCATCAAGCGGCAGGCGGCTCATGATATCGGCCACGGAAATACTGTCGGTACCCTCTGTTGTGTCGGCAGGGAGTAGCCCGAGTTTTTCCGTTAGTGCTTCCATTTTCCCGAGTGCCTTGATGATGCGGAGGGTGTTCTGAATGATCGTCAGGTTTTTCAGCCCGAGGAAGTCCATTTTGAGGAGGCCAATTTTTTCGACCGCATTGTTCTTGGTTGATGAAGCATACTGAGTTACCACTCCTTCACGTGAGCCGGATACACGCTGGAGGGGGGTATATTCAGTAACAGGATCTTTGGTGATGACGACACCACAGGCATGCATCGAGGTGTGGCGAGCCAAACCCTCAATGTGTTGAGCAGTATCGATGAGGCGTTTGGCGTCCGCACTGCTTTCATACTGTTGCTTGAATTCCGGTACTTCTTCCAAGGCTTTCTTGATAGAGGTAAACATCGGAATCATTTTGGCAGTCTGATCGCACAGTGAGAGAGGAATACCAAGCGCCCGTCCGACATCGCGAATCGAACCGCGGGCGGCCATGGTTCCAAAGGTGATGATCTGCGCCACATGATCGTTGCCGTAGCGCTCCCGCACGTATTCAAGCACAGCTTCACGTCGGTCATCGGCAAAGTCCATGTCGACATCGGGCATGGAAATACGTTCCGGATTGAGAAAGCGCTCAAAGAGCAAATCGTATTTGATGGGATCAAGATCGGTGATACCGGCCAGATAGGCCACGAAAGAGCCAGCGGCCGATCCACGACCTGGCCCCACAACAACTCCGTTGTTTTTGGCCCAGTTGACGAAGTCCTGCACGATCAAGAAGTAGGAAGCAAAGCCGGTTTTTTCAATGATAGAGAGCTCATAATTGAGACGGGTACGCTGTTCTTCCGTAATAGTCTGTCCGGGAAACCGTTTGGCCAGACCGATTTCGCACAACTCGCGGAGTACACCATCAGGAGTCTTCCCTGCGGGAAGAGGAAAGGAAGGAAGGTGATTGGTGCCGAGTTCGATGGTGACATTGCAGGCAGCAGCAATTTTTTCGGTATTTTCTATGGCGGCAGGGATAGCCTCAAAAATCTCAGCCATTTCTTCAGAGGAACGGAGTGACAAATCAAGAGACATCATACTGAAGCGCTCCGTGTCAGTCACTTTTTTGTTGTCACGGATACAGAGGAGAATATCTTGCGTGACAGCATCTTCTTTTTTGACGTAGTGCACATCGACGGCGGCAACGACCGGTATGCCGGTTTCTTGGCTAATTTGTACGAGGCCCTGGTTGGCAGCAACTTGATTTTCAATATCGGTGTGCGGCCCGAGCTCGAGGTAGAAGTTCTCTGCTCCAAAAATTTCCTGGTATTCAAGTGCGACCGCCTTGGCGCGTTCGTAGTTGCCGTAGATGATTTCCGATGGCACTTCACCCTGGAGAGAGCCTGAAAGGGCGATGAGGCCTTCGCTGTATTCGCGCAGGAGTTTTTTGTCAGTCCGAGCCTTGTAGTAGAATCCTTCCAGCTGGGCGATAGAGATGATTTTCATCAGGTTTTTGTACCCGACGTTGTTTTTGGCGAGAAGCACCAGTTGGTGACGACGTTTATCTTCGGAGGTATTGTTTTTGCTGTGGAGATCCTTACAAACAAAGACCTCGGCGCCAATGATAGGTTTGATGCCGTAGTCTTTGGCATGGGTATAGAATTCGACGGCGCCATACATGGCCGAGGTATCCGTGAGGGCGAGTGATGTCTGACCAAGCTCTTTAGCGCGCTTTAAAAGATCGTCAACCTTGGGGAGGGCGGTCAAGAGCGAGTAGTGTGAGTGAACGTGGAGATGAGTAAACATGGATGTATGGAGTATCAGGTATTAAGTATCATGTATACCGTGTATCTAAGCTTGATACACAATACCGTATACGTGATACTTTCAAAATAAAAAACCAGACTTATAAAAAGCTGGAATAGTTGGGAGATGAGAGTATATGTTCATAGGGCGAAAGTTCCCTCATCGCCCGGATCGCTCCTTGGACTTTGCAGGGAAGTTATCTGTAGATAGTATATAATGGTTCTATGCAAGAAACAACCTTTGAAAAAGAATGGGAAATTGCCTCACAAGGGGAGTTTTTAGTCGTGGGGGTAGACGAAGTCGGCCGGGGGCCGCTGTGCGGACCGGTGGTCGCAGCCGCAGTAACACTGAAGAATATCGAATATCGAATATCGAATGCGGGCGAGGTGGATAAGCGCTGGAAATTTGTACGGGATTCGAAGAAGCTCTCGGAAAAACAGCGAGAAGAGATGTTTGATTTTATACATGAGCATTTTCATATCGGCGTGGGGATTGTGCATGCGGAGACGATTGATCGGATCAATATTCTCGAAGCGACCTTTCTCGCTATGAAAAGTGCCATCGCTTCGCTTAAACAGTCACTCGCAAAAGACAATCATCGGGTGCGCGACGAGGATTTGTATCTTTTGGTTGATGGAAACCAGGAAATTCCTAATCTTTCACTCAAACAGGAAACGGTGGTGGGAGGGGACGGCATAGTCAAGTCCATCGCCGCCGCTTCTATCGTCGCCAAGGTGACGAGGGATCGGATGATGCTTCAGTATGATGTGTTGTATCCAGAGTACGGTATGGTCAAGCACAAGGGCTATGGCACCAAGGTGCACATGGACGCTCTCCGGAAATATGGACCAACACCCATCCACCGCATGTCCTTCAAACCGGTTTTACTTTCGATTCCTGAGAACGCTAATAAGCGGTTCTCGAATGTACTAAAGCCACGGAAGAAATAGTGTGGCTACTGAGTTTTTTCTGCCTAGCAACCTTCCAAAGTACCGCTGGTTCGCCCCGGCGTGGCGAACTGCTCTACGTTAAAGTCCTCGCTCTTCCGCCTTCGGCGGAAACCCTGCCCGCTCAGCCTTTAAAGTTACTTTGGAAGATTCTAGCCAGAAAATCCAGAAACCTAAACAGTGGGGTGTTGCCAAAAGGTAAAAGGCGTGTTAGATTGGATACATCGTAAATTTTCTGAACTGTTATGGCTCTACCAAAGCAAAGACATACCCGACATCGTCGTGACCGTGCTCGTAAGCAGTACGATGTGCAGCTGGTGAATACTCAGGAATGCCCAAAGTGCAAGGCGCCAATTTTGTCGCACCGTGCTTGTCCGGCCTGTGGTACGTATAAGGGAAAGGAAGTCTTGAAAAAGACACCAAAATTGGAAACAGCGAAAAAGGCCGCCTAATAAGGGGTTTTTAGTGTGGAAGTCGTAGAATAAAATAAAAATGGCAAATAGGCATCTTCAAAGATCGGTAGCGATGCAATCCCTTTTTGAGTGGGATTTTTTGGGCAAGCACGATGACAAATCACGTGAGATTTTGCGTCACAACATTGCTGAATTTGCTCCTGGGTTGGAAGACACCATTTTTGCCGAGCATCTGATGGAGGGGACACTTCGGGAACGGCCGACTATCGATACGCTCATTGAAAAATGTGCTCCGGAATGGCCGATTGACCAAGTAACGGTGGTGGATCGCAATGTGCTTCGTCTGGGTATCTACGAACTCATGTTCGGAAACTATGATGAAGTGCCGCCCAAAGTCGCTATCAATGAAGCGATTGAGCTTGCCAAGACCTTTGGGAGCGATGCCAGTCCGCGCTTTGTCAACGGAGTACTCGGGACTATTTACCGTGAGATGGGGGAGCCGATGAAGGATGATACCTCTGAGAATCACAAATCCCCGAAAAAAGAGGAGTCGGATACGAAACAGGCAGAGGGAGGAAGCAAAGAAACTCCTCATGAAGAAGCTCCGCCAAAAAAGACAAAGAAAGCTTCGGTGAAGAAGCAGAAGAAGACAGAATAAGGCGTTCATTTCATTGACGCTTTTTTCTTAAGAAATGTAATTGAAGAGCGTAATTAGATTTCCAGAATGTATCAAAGCGATACGTTGTCGAAATTTCACTACCAGAGTATGAACAGGGAAATTGATATCGAAAAACTGAAAAAGGAACTCCATATCGAAGTACGACAGATTGCCTTATTCCAAGAAGCGTTGACGCATCGCTCGTATTTGAATGAACACAAGGGGTATGCATACCCACACAACGAACGGTTGGAGTTTTTGGGAGATGCTGTTTTGGAGCTCGTTGTGACGGAGAATCTTTTTCATAACTACGAAAATCCCGAAGGGGAGCTGACCAGTTTTCGGGCGGCTCTCGTCAATGGTGATATGTTGGCGAAGATTGGCAGTGAATTAGGTCTGCAACATTATTTGCTCATGAGCCGCGGAGAGTCCAAGGATACCGGACGGGCACGGAGTTATCTCGTTGCCAACGCTATGGAAGCGATGATTGGGGCGCTGTATCTTGATCAGGGGTATGATGCGGCCAAAAAGTTTATTTTGGACAATGTCATGAGTCATTTGCCAGAGGTGTTTGAGCAGGGACTGCATACGGATGCCAAAAGCCGTTTTCAGGAATTGTCTCAAGAAAAAATGGGCGTTACCCCCGGGTATCGTGTACTCAAGGAGTGGGGACCAGATCATGACCGTAATTTTATTGCTGGTGTCTATTTGGGCGAAGAAAAGATAGCAGAAGGAGAAGGTGCTTCCAAACAGGAAGCGCAGCGGGAAGCCGCCAAACAAGCCCTCATCGCCAAAGGTTGGGCATAAACAGGCAGCGATGAGATTGTGGGAAAAAGGGATGAGGAAAAGATGCAAAAAACGAGCTGAGGCACGTTTTTTCTTTTTGGCTTAAAATGAGATATACTTTAAGGGTGTATACAGGAATATGTATGATGTATCAGGTATGAGTGACCTGACATTTTCTTTGTATGTATACAGAATGCCTTTTACTTGATACGCGATACTTTCCCCATGTATTTAAAGAAACTCGAAATTAGTGGCTTCAAGTCGTTTGCCAATAAGACGGTACTTGATTTTTTGCCAGAGTGTAACATCGTTGACGGTGGTACCTGTGGTATCACTGCTATTGTGGGACCCAATGGTTCTGGGAAGAGTAATGTGGCCGATGCTATTCGTTGGGCGATTGGTGAGCAGTCATCCAAAAATTTACGTGGCAAAAAGGGAGAGGATGTTATTTTTGCTGGCACCGATAAGAAAGGACGATTGGGAGCAGCCTCCGTGACGCTGTATTTTGATAATTCTGACAAGCGTATCCCGATTGAATTTGCCGAAGTATCGATTGCCCGTAAGATTTATCGCAGTGGGGAGAGTGAATATCTGATCAATGGTTCCCGTGTTCGATTGCTGGACGTCGTCGATTTATTGGCCAAGGCCGGTATTGGCAAAGATAGTTACTGTGTCATTACCCAGGGGATGTCCGATGCCGTTTTGAATGCATCGCCAATTGAACGACGAGCCATTATTGAAGATGCTGCTGGCGTCAAGCAGTATCAAATTGAAAAGGAGCGAGCTCTTCGCAAGCTGGAGAGTACTCGTGAGAATTTGGTGCGCGTGGATGCTTTGACGGCCGAGATTGAACCTCATTTGAAAAATCTTCGTCGCCAGGCTGAAAAAGCGTCCCAGGGCAAGGATATCGCTTTGAAATTACGAGAAAAGCAAGAAGCACTCTATGGGTTTCTGTGGAAGAATTTTCAGGGAGAACGAGGCACGCTGGCTTCTGAGCGGGATATTTTGCAGAAGTCTGTTTTTGATATTGAGATAGAAACAAATACCTTGGCCAAAGAAGTGAGTGAGGCCTCACGCATGATGGAGGATCAGACCGAGGAAGAATCTCTTCAGATGGCGCTGGGGAAGCTCCGCGAGGAAGGAAATGGGCTGCTCCGTGACAGAAGCGTTCTTGAGGGGAAGATTGAAATTGAAAAAGAGAAGCAGAAAGAGCAAGAGGTGATCCGGGTGATACCGGTAGACTTGAACTATGTTCGCAAGGCTCTTGAGGAAATTCGTACTCATCAAGCGGAGCTGATTGAACGTATACAGCATGTGGAAAAACTGGAAGACCTACAGGATATTCGGGAGTTCGCCCAGGTTATCAAGCAGAAACTCTACGACCTTGATACCAAGGCTGGTGAGGGGAGTGTGAAAGAAAAGAAAATTATTGCATTGCCAGATGATGAAAAACAGGCGAGCGATGCTCGTTTGGCGCAGTACGAAAAGGAGAAGCAACAGCTGAATGGCACGTTGGAACAGGTACAGAAGACACTGATAGAGAAAGAAGCGGAGGTGCAGTCACTCCGTGACGCTGGCCGTGCGAGTCGAGAAACATTCTTTTCCAAGGAGCGATTGTGGCGAGAAAAAGAACGTCAGTTGACGGTACTGAAAGACAGATTGAATGAGGTGAAAGTGCGGTTGGCGCGCGTGGAAGTGCGGGAGGAAGATCTGGTAACGCTGGTGCGGGAGGAACTTGGTATCAGTACGGATGATTTGACATACGACGTCAGCAAGCAGGGCGTGGTAGATCGTGAGCGGGCAGAGCGTGAAATCGCTCGGCTCAAGGTAGAGGTGGAGCATATTGGAACCATAGATCCTCTGGTGGTAGAAGAATACAAAGAAACGGAAGAGCGTTTCTTGTTTCTGACTCACGAATCGGCTGATTTGAAACAGGCTTCAGAATCGCTCCGGATAGTGATTAAAGAAATGGACCAGAAGATTGACGGTGTCTTCCAGGAGGCGTTTGCGGAGATTCGAAAGAAATTTGAGGCTTATTTCAAAATTATTTTCGGAGGCGGAAAGGCCGAACTGAATATGGTCAAGATTCGTCGTCGTATCCGCCAGCTGGCGGACGGCGAGGAGGGAAGCGAAGATGAAGAAAATGGAGAGATTACTGAGGAAGAGTCAGGCGAATTTGGTATAGATATTTTTGCGTGCCCTCCCGGGAAGAAAATTACCAATCTTTCCATGTTGTCCGGTGGAGAGCGGTCTCTCACGTCCCTGGCGCTCCTCTTTGCTATTATTTCCCATAATCCGCCACCGTTTGCGGTGCTCGATGAGGTGGAAGCCGCTCTTGATGAGGCGAATTCACGACGTTTTTCCAAGATGCTGCAAGAGCTTTCCGATCATACCCAGTTCGTTGCTATCACACACAATCGTCAGACGATGGAGCAGGCCTCTCTCCTCTATGGAGTAACGATGG
>CAZHDL010000008.1:0-20062 GCA_964531045.1 uncultured Bdellovibrionales bacterium
TATGTGCTCAGAATTTTCATTGTGCTTCTTGGCCAAATAGGCCCGACCCTGGCCCCCGGCACCGAGTTGCCTGACAATTGTGTAGAGGTTATCGGCTAGGCTATCGCCACCATCAAGAATGGATGTTCTCTTGCGCTTGCCGGCGCTATCCAAAGCGGTATCGGTATCGGGCAATTTCTCTATCAATATGTCCCGGAAAGCTCCCTTTTGGGCATGAGTGCACACGAGGCCTCTCAGGCAGGTTCCTCGGTGCTCAAAATCGATTCTGGACGGTTTTTGCGTGCCTATGGTACGTTTCCTCACCCCAACATGCTTGGTGGGTTTCTGGCGGTTGTTTTTGTTCTCGGGATAGCGGCGTGGGGAGTAGGGAGTACGCCAACAAAGAAGGAGGAATCAGCTGTTACCACCGCTTGGTACGTCGGACTGCTTCTTATTATCCTGCTCGGACTCATTCTGACTTTTTCGCGTGCTGCCTGGTTGGGAGTGGTACTTGGATTGGCGGGTATTGGATGGCACGCTCTTCGACAGAAAGAGTCGGGGATACGGAACACATACCTCAATACGTTGGTGATACTGGGAGTGGCGGTCGTGGTCTTCGGCGCTGTTCTTTATGAACAAATTTTTCCACGTTTTGATACAAAAACTATTGAGCAAGAAGGGTCGGTATCGGAGCGAGTTCTGTCATTTCAAGATGCCAAAGTATTAATTACAGAGTATCCGATCATTGGTGTCGGAGCAGGCAACTTTACGGCGGAGATAGTGCGAGATGAACCAAGTAGGCCGGTCTGGAGTATTCAACCTGTGCACAATGTTTTTGTGCTTATTTGGTCAGAGCTCGGCTTCGTTGGACTTTCACTATTTGTGTGCTTTCTTGCTTATTCTATGTTTCCCATTCTTCAATTAAAAATCTTACATCAAAATTCTGAAATTCTGATCGCACTTCTGGCTCTTGTTCCCAGTCTTTTCCTTGACCACTGGCTGTGGTCATCACACTTCGGAATCCTGTTCCTTTTTCTCCTGCTCGGGTTATCGCAGAGAAAAGATGAAGCATAAAAACTTAAAACCACTCTGTGTGAGTGGTTTTTATGATGATGGCTATTTGGTTATTGCTGACCGTCTCTTAGTACATGATGACCGATATGGGCTGGAGCTTGACGACCGGTTTGACGACGTTATTGGCGACGACACTTTCGATAACGTCTTCAGCACGTTTGTAGTGCGAGGAATCTTGTTCGATGACCTTGGACGAACGGCCGTTGTAGAGCGTGACGCCTCGGGTAGCCAGTTTTTCTCGGAGTGCCTCCGTATTTTCCGGAATAAGGGATTCTGTTTTTTGAGCAGCTTTACCGGCACCGTGATTGCAGGAGTAGAAACTCGAGTCATTGCCATCCTGACCAACACACAAATAGGCCTCGGTACTCATGGATGTTGGGATAAAAGCGGGTTCCCCAGTATCTTTGAAGAGGGGGTGTGAAGCCATGCGGCTTGGGCCATATGCCCGACTGGTACCATTTCTGTGTACCCAGACATTCTTCCCATAGTGCTCTTCTTCTGAAACGAGAATATGGGGCATGTCGTAGAGGAGATCGGCATCAATAGGGCGACCAAGCACTGCCTCGGCAGTTTCGATGAAGTTATGGGTGATGGTGGCTCGGTTGGCGTGAGCAAAATTGGAGCAGGCTTTGCGGGCAGCCATATAGAGCTCGCCCTCCTGTCCTTTGCCGTCAAACGTAATAAGTGATTCTTTTTTACCAAAGTCCGATGCGCGTATTTTTTCGGCAATAGCAGCAATAGTTTTCTTAAACGGAGTAAACCACAGGAAGCGTCCCAGGTTCATCAAAATGGCCGTTGAGAGATGTTCACGCTTTTTGGCGGTAAACATGTACATGGTGTACTGTCCGAGGATACCGGAACCACAGTGTACCATGAGAATATACTGACCCTTCTTTAGGTTGAATCTGGCAGCCACTGCTGGGTCGATGATGTCGGTGACTTTCATGAGATCGAGAAAGTGATTGCCAGCTGCGCCGATAATGCCTGAACGAAATTGAGCAAAAAAGAGGAAGAGAGGGGGAATGATGTTTTTGATACCACGTCTGGTTGGAGGTCGATCAAAAAAGTTTCCGCGGTCAATGGAATTCTCTGCCTCATGGCGAGTTTTGATACCGAGATATTTGATGAGAGGTGAAATACCAAGACGGCAGATATCGACGATGACTCGAAAAGGAAGCACCGTCCCAACGTACTTTTTGGTAGGAACCGTCTTGGTGGCTGCCTGAAAGATACGATCAATTTCTTCTTTGGTGACATTGTTTTCATTCAGATTGAGACGGACCAGGCGCATGCCACAAGCAGGGTCGGAATCATTGACCTGTGGCAAGATAAAACGCTCTGAAGTAACCGTGGTACCGGTGGCGTTTTTGCGACCAGGCTTACTGTGGACATCAGCCATGGCGGCGACATGATGAAAGATGCAGCCATTAGCAGCCACGCTCTCGAGCTGCTCCATCGTCTCTTGTCCTGGCATGAGTTTTTCACCCACATGAAAAACAACCGGGACTTTCATTTTCTCGGTCTTAAATTCACTCTTGTGCTCGGAAAGTTTGGTAATGTTCTGCTCGTACATAGGGTTCTGAATTGAAAAAACTTGCTCTCATTCCAATTTCCAGGCTCGACGTGATGTTTCAGTCAGGCCTTTTTCACGTATGCATCTCGTAAAATAATATTCATAATCTTCCCTATCTCCCTCAAGTTCTTTTGCTCGATCTAAAGCACTTAAACTACATGAACTAACAATTTTACTGGGTCGCAATTCAAACCAATAAAAACACAGAGAAGAGAGGGTAATTATTAGTAAGACTGCTCCAATAAAATATTTCATTTCAAAATGTACGTTAGAGTGCGGTGTAGATTTCTTCGTACTGTTTAGCAGTATTTTTGAGGTCAAAATGGTCCTTGGTATAGCGGCGGGCATTCTCCCCGAGACGGGTTCGTTTGTCCTCATTATCCCTCAGATAAGCCAAGGATTCAAGAAGTTTTCCTCCCTGATCTTTCGGAATGGTAACACAGATATCAGGGTTTGAAAACTCGGAAAATTGGGGGAGATCAGAGAGGATGACGGGTTTTCCACAGGCGTAGGCCTCGATAATAATAAGAGGAACATCGAACTTTCCCTTCAGGTTGTTGACCGGAAAAATGACGACGTCGGCCGTGTTGTAGAGTGCAGCCATATCTACAGTCGCGGACTGTTCATCGAAGAGGATTTTGGTCTCGAGGCCGGCTTGTTTTACCTTGGTACGAATCTCTTCGCGTTTTTGACGATCAGCTTCGTTTTTGATGCGGCAGGCAAAGAGGAACTTCATATCGGAGTCGGGGTGTTGTTGAAAATACTGGAGAAATGTTTCGGTGAGCATGTCGGTCGCACCAAGACGAGTATATTCACCGGGATAGATCACAAAAAAATCATCCTGGGCGAGGCCATAGGCTGCGAGGACAGCGTCATTCTTTGGTCGTGGTTGGTAGCGATCGAGGTCAATGCCAGGATAGATGCGGGTGACATTATCAAAACCGAGAGCCTCCAATTTTTGTTTGGTTGCGTTGGTATAGGTCACTAGGTGGTCAGCAAAAAAAAGCGACTGAAGTGTTTTGGTATCATAGAGATCTTCTCGTATAGTTGCCACGGTCTGGAGCGTTTTGCCACGAGGGTGGGCGAAGTGCTTAATCAGGGACGTGTTGAGGGTGGTCGGCGTAAAGAGATAGTGAGTAATATCAAAATCATTTCGTACCCGAATCAGTTTCCAGAGCAGTCTCATTTTGGCCAGAAAATCAAAATGGCCATTCGTAAAAAGCGGGACTTCGTGGACACTTTCCGGAAGGCCGGAGAGTTTTTCTGGAGTAGTGAGGAGAGTGAGACTGTGCCCGTGCACTTCTCTTCCGAGAAAGTAGGCAAAGTTTTTGGAGGCTTCATCCCACGGCGGAACGAGAGGGCGAGTGGCAAGGAGGATTTTTTTTAGCATAGGGTTAACGATAGATTTGTTTGGTTTCCGTGCCTGTTCCTACGGTGATGATCGTTTTTTCGTTGTCTGTAGTAGTGATAGTCGGTATGATGGTTTTTGTTTCGCCCGGAGCGACAGTAAATGCTTCTTGGTAGGACGTCTCAATATCTTCAAGAGCGTGGTGAGTTATGTAGTAGGTGAACTCACTTTCTTGGGTATGATTTTCTACGGTAAAGGCGAGACTTGTGGGGTTTTTTGGATCGGCAAATGACAAAGTCCACCAGCTTTTGTCACGGTCGGGATCGAGCTCGCGCTCATTTTGCCAAAAAAGAAAGGCTGCACAGAACGTGAAAAGAAGGATAAAGACCAGGATGAAGTGTTTTTCAGAGAGGGGAGTGTTCATTTGGTGCGAGCATAAATATGAATATCTGTTGAGGTGTAGATGCGGGAAAAGTTAGTGGAGTTTTCAAAGGGAGTGACGTCAAAGTTGGGATTGACGACCACGAGATTGGTCCCTGTTTCAGTGTAACATTTTTCACCACGAGCAGTATTGGGGACAGAAATCATGAGGAGGGTGCACTGTTCCGGTCAGGATTGTCCTCATAGCGTTTGAAGAAGCCACGGGATAGAGGGAAGCCGTAGTCACGAAGGAAAAAAAGCTTCATCCAAGCATCACCGACAATGTAGTTGTGATCTTTGAGAATCATATCTGTTGTCGTAGCATGGGCGGCCAGATAGCGGGAGGCAGCAAAGGTTTGCAGTACGGGCAACGCCTTACTTTCTGGCAGGAGCGCCTGGTTGTTGTCGTACGAGCCACTCCCCGAAGCAAAAACAAAGAGTGTGAGAGAGAAGATAAGAAGCGTAAGAGAAGGGAGAAAAAAACGTTTTTTTTCATGGAGTAAGAGCGCGAGACTACCAACCAAGGCAAAGGAGGCGAGAATACCAAGCGGAAAAGAAAGATACGCACCAATGCGATTGGATGGGATATTGATGAAGAGCCAGTGGGGCTGCATGGTCATAGTGAGGAGCACGAGTCCCCAGCCAAGGAGAAAGGCACTGGCGTAGCGGGTACGAGTGCGAAGAAGACCGATCAAAAAGAGACCGGCAAGGCCAAGAGCCACCCGTGCCTCACCGGAAGAAAAAGTAACCTGAAAGAAAGAGAGTCCGGTGCGAGTGGTCTTGGTCGGTGTTCCGAGAGCGGTACCGACAGCGTGTGTTTCGATATAGGTTGGCATGGCCACCAGAAAGAAAAACAAGCAGGCGAGTGCGGCGATGATGAGTGGTCGCGGCTTAAGAATGAGAGCGGTCCAGTGGCGAGTGATGGTTTCCAAGGTATCGTAGTGAAACATGAGATAGAGGAGAAGTGCTGCTCCCAGAGAGAAGAGGAGCATCAGGGTGCTTAAGTGATGAATGTAGGCCAGGGAGAAAGTCAGAAAAAAACCAAGAGCCAAAAAGTCGGATCTTTTTTCGCGGAAGGCACGCAAGTAAGCAAGGAGAATAAGGGGCAAGAAAAAATTCCCAAGGGTATTGCCGACAACACCTCCGGAAATAAATTTAGCCTGAGGAGATGCGAGCGTATAGAGTGGACCAAAAAGGAAAAGAGTGGCGAGAGCGATATTTTGCGGAGAAAAGGTGCTTTTTTTGAGGAAACGACTATGAATATTTTCGGCCAGCGCCCGAGCCAAGACTACGAGGGCGCAGAGAGACATGAGGTTGATGAGGGCGAGAAAGAGGATAGGGAAAGCAGAAAAGAAATCTTTTCCGGAGAGAATGTTGAGTGCAGCAAAGGGGAGGTGCTCGCCGATAATAAAATCTGCAATGGGTTCCGGTTCTGAAATGCGATAGGTTCCTTGCTCGGTAATGATGTCAGCTTTGGCGTATGTGGGAAGCACGCCGGTTTCAGCAATTTGTTTGGACCAGTACATGTGGTGCCCGAGGTCTGTGGCGGTTGGCAGGATAGCATGAGAGAGGTAGACGGTTTTGATGAGAACCGTGAGCAAAAGCAGTGTCACAAAGAGCCAGCCCTGGTACTTGGAGAATGACCAGGTTGGTGATGGTAAGGGAGAGGGCGTCACATCTTTACGTGAGAGAAATCTGTGTGCAGCACTACAGGCAAGCAGTGTAACAAAGAGACTAAGTGAGAGGGAAGTTTTGGTAAACGGTACCCCTGACTTCCCAAGGAGTATCATGAGAAAATTGAGGAAGCCGAGACCGGTAGCGAACGAGAAAACCCATGTCTCAAGTGGTGAAAGGGCGGTATTTTTTTGCACAAAAACACGCAGGAGGAAAAATCCCGGAAGAAAAAAAAGGGCAGCGATTGAACACAGAAAAAAAATGGTATCGGGAACAAAGGCCATACTAGTGTTTCATACGTGTTGCAAGTGCCTCTACATACTGTTTTGAAATGGTTTGCCAGTGGAAATGCTCTCGTGTATAGATAGCAGCCCGTTTGCCAAGTGCTTCACGCGCTGCGGTATCACCAAGGAGTGTCTCTAGCGTATTGCGCCACGCTTCTTGATCACCCGGTGGCACCAAGAGTCCATTCTCACCTTCTATAATAGCATCTTTTAGACCCTGGAGATTGGCGCTGACCACCGGTCGGCCACAGAGCGCTGCTTCAATGACGGAGATACCAAATCCTTCCATGGTACCCGGCACCACGATGTTCGGAGAGATGACGATATCGGCCGTATGGTAGAGCAGTTGTATGTTTTCCCAGGGGAGATTAGTGAGGAGCTTGACGCGTTTCTCGAGCCCGAGTTCACTCACGGCACGTTCGCAGGCCGGGTAGATGTCCGAGTCACCAGGGGTGCTTTTTTTTACGACTGCTCCCGCTGTCACCAAGAGGACGTTGTCGGGGAGGAGGGGCATGACATGCCGTATGAACCACTCATTTCCTTTGTGCTCCACGTAGCGACCAACTCGTACCAGGACATATTTTTGAGAGAGATCTTCGCCAAGAAATGTCGCTAATTCCGTACGAGTGAAATGACCGTCGAGCAGCTTCGGATCAATGCCGTTGTTGATGACGACGCATTTTTCCGCTGATAGGCCTATCTTCTCAGCAACCTCTCTTGTCTCCTGACTCACGGGGATATAGAGACTGAGTGTTTTCAAACAGGGGATATTCATCCATGCATAGAGTGTCGGTAGCAATCCTTTTTTGGTGGCAAAAGTAAGGTCAAGACCGTGGAGTACGACCGCAATCGTTTTTTTCCAAAAGAATATTCTAAAAGCGAAACCCAAGGGCGCAAGGACGCCATCACCCAGGAGTACAGCATCATATTTAGGAATCAGGAAAAGTCCCTGAAAGAAAGTACGAATGGTGAAAAACGGCAGGGCTGCTTTGCCGCCATGATTGGCCAGTGTCTGGACAGTAGCGTGCCGTGGCAGCCATTCGGCCAAGGCCGCATTTTGATTCTCAATCCCACCAGTAATTGGGGGAAAGGCTCGAGAAATAAACAGTATTCGCATGAAATTTCTTATTTCTAATTTCTAATTTTTAAACAAGGTCGAAATTTCAAAATTGAAAAATTCAAACATTGAAAATTGATTGGAAATTGAAACTTGAGAATTGAAAATTAGTTCAAAATATGTCTTAATTTTAGCCTTTTTTCACCATTCCGTCACGGGATTGACTTTTATATGAAAAAGGAGTATAATATAAGGCTGTTTAAAATAGCGAAAAATTCGCGCCTGCGCCTCGGGGGTTCTGGGGTTGGGAGAAGGAAATGAGTGACGAAATCACTGCTTTCAACGAATGGCAGCAACGATATGCCGCTAGTCAGCACCTCTTGAGTGGACTACTGGAAATCCAGATACAAATTAAAGAACAGGAGAGGAGGGTCAATGAATTCCTCGGTTTGCCCCCTTCGCATCCAGCGATGCTGTTTGAAAAGCTTGCTGATATGGCTCTGACTGACAATACGCTCGCGATATTGCATAGTGCAGGCGTCTTTACCTTGGGTGACCTCATCCAACGTACTGTGACACAGTTGCTCAGAGAACCAATGTTTGGTCGTAAACAACTTAACGAAATCAAGCAGTTGCTAGCGGAGCTTGGAAATCTCGAGCTTGGGGCAAAGCTTGAGAACTGGCCGCCGCCTGATCTGCTGAAGGACTGATTCGATTTGGGGAAGGAGGTGCAATGCATCACCTTCTCCGCACTCTTGAGTACTGGTTTTCAAACAAGTTTTCAAGAATACAAAAAATCCCTCGTCATAATGACTTGGGATTTTTTGTTTTTCAACATTAAAATATTGAAAATTGATTGGAAATTGAAAATTAGAAATTGGAAATTGCCGTCATCGGCTGTAGCGTTCTTTTTTCATCTGATACATCATATCCTCGGTCAGTTTGCGGTTGCTTTTGATCATATCAGCAATAAAAGCAAAAATGAGCAGTTGGATACCGATGATGAAGAGAATGCTCGAGGAGAGGAGGTAGTTCAAATACGGAGTGACTTTGAAACCACTGCCAAAGTACTGAACTAAAAACGCAATGAAGCCTACGAGAGCGATAGCGATGAGGAAGAGTCCCGGGACGCCAAAAAACTTCATGGGACGCACATCACGCACGGCTTTTAGGATGATGCGGGCGCTGTTGTTCACGAAACTATAGACGCTTTTGACGATCTTTGATTTGCGATCGGCGAAGTAGGTGACCTGGACAGGTACCCAGAGGACGCGCAGGTTTTTGCCGATGGCATCGATGATGGTTTCTTGGGTATAGGTGAAACCGGTCGGATTATTGAGACGAAGGAGGGTCTCGCGGCTATGAGCACGGAAGCCACAGGTCAGATCATCGGTTTTGACATTGAGAAAGGATCCGACGAGCGAGGCGCCGAGACGATTGAAAAAATCTTTGATCCAAGGAATATTTTTGGCGCTTGATTCTCGAAAACGGTCGCCCACCACCATATCTGCTTGATTGTTGAGAATCGGGTCAATGAGCTTTTGAATTTCTGCCGAATCAAACTGACCGTCCGCATCAATGTTGACCATGATGTCAGCGCCGACACGCAGAGCGTTTTCACTGGCCGTGGCGAACATGACGCCCAGTTTACGGTTGATGCCATGGCGAAGGACAAAGTCTGCGCCGGCCTTTTCGGCAACGGTAGCAGTCTGGTCACTCGAACCATCATCAACAATCTGTATGAGCACTTCATCTATGCCGGCGAAATGGCGCGGCATGTGACTGATAGTGGTACCGATGACAGCCTCCTCATTGTAGGCCGGAATGTTGATGACGAGACGCATAATGCAAAAGTTAAAAGTTGAAGGTTATAAAGTGGAGAGGTAAGAGAGAGTTACAAGTTGAAAATTATAAAGTTAGAAAGTTGAACGTTATAAAGTTATAAGGTGAGGGGAAATGCTTATCCTTTTGTCTTTTTTATGAGGAGCTTCGGGTCAACACACTGCATATCACAACGCTCTCGGGCACCCTCCAGACCATTTTTGACCAAGTCTTTCTGACAGAGTTGCAGCTTTTCCTGACAGGCGGATTTGCGTTCGTGGAAGTATCCGATATTGAGTTCATAGCCGAATGAGGGAAGCACGAAATAGGCCACGGTCACGAGACCGGCCAGCCAGATGATGAGTTTGATGAGGGAAAACATGAGGAGTCAGCAATCAACGATTAACTTTAGCGGCCGATGCCCTTGTAGATAATACCAGATTTAGCAAAAGATGCCTTATCAAGACAGTTTTTGCCATCGATAATAACCTTGATGCCGTGCTTTTTCAAGAGAGCTGGTGTCAGCACTTCTTTAAATTCCCGGTGATTGGTGACCAGTACGAGTGCCTGAGATTTCTTGAGTAAGGCTTCGAGCGTTTTGACACTGGATTTCTTTTTGACATGCGGATCAAAAGTGTCTACTTTGGCGTGATGCTTTTTCAAATGTTCGATAACCTTGAAAGCAGGGGATTCGCGGACATCATCGATATCAGCTTTGTAGGAGAGTCCGAGTACACCGACAGCCGTCCCATTGAGCGGGAGTTTCACCTGATTGAGGGCGTCTTGCAGGAGCTCGACCGTATAGGCGGGCATGCCGTTGTTAATTTCTCGAGCAATCTTGAGAAACTTGTGATCAAAGCCGGACTGTTTGGCTCGTTCGATGAGGTAGTAGGGATCGACAGGGATGCAGTGCCCACCGACGCCGCACGACGGGAAATGTGCCATAAAAGCGAAGGGCTTGGTGGCAGCGCCTTCGATGACGTCTTTGACATCGATGTTTAAGACATCAAAAGACCGAGCCAGCTCGTTTACGAAGGCTATGTTGATATCACGGAAGGAATTTTCGACAATCTTGACCGCTTCGGCTTCGCGAATGGACTTCATCTTGCGGATGGTGCCATCGACGATCGAGGCATAGAAATCATGGGCGAGAGTGAGTCCCTTGGCATCAAATGAGCCGACTACACGGGGAATGTTTGTCACATTCCATTTGAGGTCTCCCGGATTGATACGCTCTGGACAGTGGGCGAGATAGAGGTCTTTCCCGATAACATAACCAGCTTTCTCAAATATCGGTCGTACGATTTCCTCACTAACACCGGGATTGACGGTGGATTCGAGGACCACGAGCGCGCCACGTTTGGCATGTGTAGCGATGAGTTTAGAGGCAGAAATAACGGGCGTCAGATCCGGGTAAAAGGATTCGTCGACCGGTGTCGGGACACAGATGAGAATGATATCGGCTTCTTTGAGTTTCTTCCCATCACTCGTTGCTTCAAAAGGAAAACGCCCGATATTCTCTCGAAGAAAAGTGTCTTCAATAGGGCTCTTGCCCTGATTGAGCAGTGCTATTTTTTCTTCGTTCGTATCATATCCGATGACACGGTATCCTCGTTCGCTTGAGCGGACGGCGAGTGGTAATCCGACATATCCAAGACCGACAACAGCAACCGTTTTCTGATCCTTTGAAGCCATAGCTTGAGTTTAGGGATAATATGTTCTATTGTACGAAATATTAACCCTGCTGACAAGGAAAAAGTACGACACATTTTTTCCAATGAAAGCGACCAAATTTCTTTCCGCGTATGTTTTTAACAGAGCGAATAGAGCGAGCCATCGTGCGTGCGACCGTACTGCATCATGCACAGAAGCGTCGGGTGAGTGGAGTACCGTATATCGTGCATCCATACTCCGTGGCATTTCTTCTCGCACACTATATCGACGATGAGGTCGTGATTATCGCCGCCTTGCTCCACGATACGCTCGAGGATGTGCCGGAATATTCCGCCGCACTCCTCCGTGAAGAGTTTGGTGATCGGGTGTGTGCCATCGTTCTTGAAGTGACCGAGGATTTCACGCAAGCCGAAAAGGAGGATCATAGTATTCGGGGTACCAATTGGCGTGCTCGCAAAGAGCAGTATCTCCACAATCTCTCAAATGACAGTCAGGAGGCACTCCTGGTGGCCACAGCAGACAAAATTCACAACATGCGCAATACCCTGGATGAATATGGTATTCACGGTACCGAGGTGTGGGATAAATTCAAACGAAACGCAGACAATCTCATTTGGTTCTATACCGAAGCAGCTCGTGTTATCTCCGCCCGTCTCACACATCCGTTAGTGGATGAGATGAATCGACTTCTCCTTGATCTGCAGGCGACGGCTCCAAAAAAATAATGGGGTATGTTTGTGTTTCATTCATGATGACTAGGAATGCGTATTTGGTACGTGGTGTCTTTTTTCTTTGCATCAATCTGCTACAATAGAAACATATGCCCGGCAGTGAAACTTCGACTGGCATTGTTAGAAGCTCTCAATTATAAGCGTATTGTTTAAAAGTAATAAATTATTTAGTTACTAGCGACATCGCTTACAAGGTGTGTCGAAGTTCTACTGACCGGGTATGCGTATTGGTATCAATGCTTCATTTTTACGGAAACCCGGCACAGGCATCGGCCAGGTGACTCTTCATTTTCTTCAAAAATTAGTAGAATCAACCATCAGCAATCAGCAATCGACGTTTGTTCTGTACACCGAAGAGCCGATCGACATGAGGTTGCCGGAGAATTTTCAGGTGCGCAGCTTCCTGCCGTTTTGGAAGCGTGATGATTTGCTTCGCAAGGTGTTATGGGAGCGCCAGGTCGCCAAAGAGGCAAAAAACGACGGGTGTACGGCGTTTCTGAGTCTTTATCAGTGTTCGACGGTGTTTCAAAAATCATCCATGAACCACACGATGGTGGTACATGATCTGATACCGAGGCTATTCCCGGAGTATCGAGGAAATTGGCGACAGCGCTTTCACTGGCGGGCTACCGAGAAGGCGATACGCCGAGCCGACCGTATCGTAGCAGTGTCACAGGCTACGGCAGATGATTTGGTAGAATTTGGTATTGAGCGGGCACAGGTGCGTGTGGCGCATCCGGACACGGCACCCTTGTTTCAGGAACTTCCTTCTTCGGAAGAAGAAAATCGAGTGATGACTGAGTATCACTTGGTGCCGGGATATATCTATCATGGTGGTGGGTTGGAAATTCGAAAAAACACAGCAGGATTGCTTCGTGCCTATCAGTTGCTTCATGAGCGGGAAAAAAAGGGAACCTTGCCATGTCCTCTTCCGCCACTGGTTATCTCCGGAAAGATTTTTTCAGAGAATAATCCTTTGGCGACACCGGTAGTGCGCCTTATTCAGGAACTTGATCTTCATACCAAGGTGCGTCTGCTTGATTTTGTTCCAGAGAAAGATTTGCCGTCACTGTACAGGAATGCTCTTTTTTTCGCCTATCCTTCTCTCTATGAAGGGTTTGGTTTGCCGGTTTTGGAGGCGAGACGGATGGGGATACCGATTCTGACGGCAGACAATTCCTCGTTACCGGAAGTGGCTGGTGAGGCGGCGCTCTATATTGATCCCGAAAATCCGGTCTCTCTTGCTGCTGGAATGGAACGATTGATACATGAACCTCTTTTGCGACAGGAACTGGCGCTGGCAACAAAAAACATCCCCGAAAGTTTTTCGTATCCTCAATTTGTGAAAACAATTATTGATTCTTTTGAGTAGGATTTTTTTTATGACACTTACCTCATTGTTGCCAGCAGGTCTTTTTTTAAAGCAGGAGAAGAGCCTCCTTCTTTTAGGAAGTGTAGTCCTTGCTGTGTCTGGTATTATTTTGCAAAACCAAGGAATCCTTCCTCTTGATCCGGTGTCATTTTTCTTCTTTTCCTTTATTCTTTTTCTTTTGGGGGTCTGTCGTCCCGGATGGTTGTTTCTGCTATTTATCGCGATGCTGCCACTCGAAACTCTTAACGTCGCTCCTTCTCTCTTGGGTGGGATGGCTCTTCGTCCCTATCAGTGGCTCGGGGGCATCGCGCTTGGTTCGGTTTGTATCCGGTTGGTTTTCGGGAGACTACCATTTCGATTTTTTGAACCGCGATGGTTTGATCTGTTTCTTCCACTGGTGGCGGTTGGCGGATTCTTTTCTTTGATGACCGCTCCCGCCATGGGAAGCGCCCTCAAACAGGCCATCATTGTCGTATCATTTGTCGGTTTGTATTTCTTGGGACGGATTTTCTTTCGAACACGATTTGATATTCTGCAAGCCATGCCATTTTTTTTGGCATCATCGGTGGTCGTGCTCTTGTATGCCGTATGGCAAAATGGGCAGGCTCTCTTGGGGCGGGAGAGTTTTCAGGTGATGGTAGGGCGTCCCAATGCAACGTTTAGCGAGGCAGATTGGTTGGGGCTTTTCGTGATTGTCGTACTGGGTGCCTTGTACGCTTTTGGTACAGCACTGGGAAATCAGTGGAAAAAAAGAACGGAACGGATACGCGCCTCTGTTTGGCTGGGCATACTGTGGATTTTTCTCGGACTTTCTTTCCTTGTGCTGATTCTTACGGTGGCGAGGAGTGCCTGGTTGGGTGCTGCCGCGCTTTCGGGGCTGTATGGCGTGGGACTGCTTTTTTTCTCAGGAGTGTCCGGTGTCCGGAGCGGGGTGAAACGAGTACTGGCGAGCGCTCTCTTTGCTGGTTCTTCCCTGGTGGTTGCCTTAGCCGTGGTGGTTTTCTTTCATCTGAGTCCATTTCAGCTGTTTCATCGTATTCAAAGTACGGGTACTGGTTTGCAGCTCGTGACGGTGTCGTGTCTCTCGGATGTCGTGTTACCAGAGCGGGTGACACAGGTGGAAGAGCTCAGCGCACTTGGCTGTTCACATATTCCATTGGAACAGAGAGTAGCTGAGGAGGAGGCAGGACATTTTGTGAAGGAGGTATTTCGTGATGATCCCAATATCGCCCTGCGGAAACACATTTATCAAGAGGTTTTCACGCTCCTTCGAGAGCATGCTGTTTTGGGAATCGGTTGGGGTAGCGTTGCACTCACCCTCGGAACAGACGGTCGGGGAGCCGGGCTCAATGCCAGTAATATTTTTTTGGAAGCCTGGCTCGGGAGCGGCCTCCTTGGTTTTGTGGCGCTGGTATCATTCTCTCTCTTGCTGCTTCTGGCATCGCTTAGGTGGTATAGAGACACGGCGGCTGCTCAGGAAGAACGATTGTTTGCTCTGACCCTGTTTGCTCTCTTATCGGGAGTGTTGGTATTCAATCTTTTTAATTCAGGGATGCTGCTAGGATTTTTCTTTATCCTCCTCTCTATCACCGCGCTTGCTCTCGAAAGACTGCCGTGGTTGCGACAAACGAACACATCACTATGAAACACGTACGAGCCATTGATATCCGCCTCCTGGGGAAAAAAAGAACCGGTGATGAATCGGTATTCTTCAATCTCACCAAAGAGCTACTCGCCTTGGATAGGACCAATGAGTACCTACTCATGACCGATGAAAAGCGTCCTGAGGCTCAGCGCGCTCTGCTCACACGGCTGCAGTGTGAAGGACAGAAAAACGTCTCTTTGGTAGCGCTGTCCGGAAGCAATCGGTTTGTTTGGAATCTCGTCACACTGCCGTGGTTTCTTTTTCGTCATCACGTGGACGTGTATCATACGCAGTATATTTTGCCCTTTTTTGTGCCGCAGAGGACAAAGGTCGTCAATCATATCCATGATGTTTCTTTTCGGGCTTTTCCTGAGCTTATCGGGTGGAAAGATCGTTTTTTTCTGACCCTTCTCATCCCACGTTCTCTCAGGCGTGCCGAGAAAATTGTCGTGCCTTCGCAGTTTACCAAAGATGAAGTGATCCGATATTTTTCTGTACCCTCGGCAAAGATAGCTGTTGTACCCAATGCTCTCAGTGAGGAGTTTTTGGTAGGGGAGTGTTCTCCGGAAGAAGCTACGAGTCTGCGGGAGCGGTATCATCTCCCGAAGCGATATATCGTTGCTGTCGGTACGCTTCAGCCACGCAAAAATATTCCCACCCTTATTCGGGCGGTGGCTTTGTTACAAAAACGCCTTCCGGATATCGCTCTCGTGCTGATTGGGAATCGTGAAGGACATCATGTTGACCCGGCCATTGATACTGCCATCAAGGAGTGTGCGGTGACTCAGTCAGTGTTTTTTCCCGGCTATGTCGCACAGGAAGACCTGCCAGGGGTGATTCGTTTGGCCAGTGTCTTCGCCTTTCCTTCTCTCTATGAGGGCTTTGGTATTCCGCTCCTCGAAGCAATGAGCCAAGAGGTGCCAGTGGTCGCCTCCGATACACCGTGCTTACGGGAAGTAGCAGGAGCAGCTGCTCTCTATTTTGATCCCCGAAGTATTGCCTCTTGCGCCGAAAAATTGTATACTCTTCTTACTGATATGGAGCAAAGAGCCAGCGGTATTTCCCAGGGGAAAGACCGTCTCTCTCTGTATTCCTGGAAAAAAAGCGCTCAGCTTTTGGATGCTGTGTATCAAGAAGCGCGGTCATAATTTTCATTACGTTGCAACTATGAATCTGCCATTTCAAAAAAAGGAGACAGCGAGTCAAGGGTCTCTCGGAGACGGAGGAGTAAAGAAAAAACGCATCATTCGAATCGCTCTCTTCTTTTTGGCGCTGATAGTTATCGCCGGAGGAGCCTTTGTTTGGAAAACTGGACTGACGCTCGATAAGATTTCTGGTGGAGATGCTAATATCTTCAAAAGTATCGTAAAAACATTGCCCGGAGTGGAAAAGACACTGAAGGGTGAGAACGAAGGAAGGATCAATATTTTACTCCTGGGAATGCGAGGAGAAGGGGTAGTCGGTGGCGGGTTGCTGGCTGATACCATCATGGTGCTCTCTATTCATCCGAAGAATGGAGAAGCCGATACGAGCAAGGCATCGCTCATTTCTATTCCTCGTGATACCTACGTCAAGGTGCCTGGTCGTGACGAGCATCGGAAAATCAATGCGGTGTATGCTTTGGGAGAGGAACGTTCTCATGGGGGTGGCGGATTGGAAGATATGCGTACCATTGTTTCAGAAGTCACCGGTCTTGATATCCCGTATGGCGTAACCATCAATTTCCAGGGCTTCAAGGATCTGGTGAATGCTATCGGTGGTATCACCGTGCATCTCGATCAGCCGTTTGAAGAGGGTATGCAGTTTCGTGGGCTTGAAAAGCGCTGTGACGGCGTACGGTTTACGGTCTTTTCCGGGAGTTATGAAGAAAAGAGAATACAACGGAAAAATGGCACATACTATGCTAATCCAAAACGATACCCACTGTGTTTCGAAAAGATGACGTCCGAAGCGATTGCTGAGCTTGAATGTGGAGGAAATTTCAAGTTGCCGGCCGGTGATGTTGAGCTAGATGGTGACAAGGCGCTCTGTTACGCCCGGGCTCGTTATACTTCGAGTGACTTTGATCGGGCACGCCGTCAGCAGGAAGTGATCAAACTTATCAAAGCGAAGGCGCTTTCCCTGGGGACACTGACTGATTTTTCTAAAATCAATGCCATGTTGGATAGCTTGGGAAGCAATGTCACCACCAATCTGGAAGCCTGGGAGATGAAGCGCTTCCTCGATCTCTACCAGAAGGCTGGCGATGCCGGAAACATCAACCAGAAGGTGCTCGAAAACTCCGAAGAAGGACTGCTCTACAATCCTCCACAGACCAAAGAAACCGGGTATATACTTCTGCCTATCGGAGATAACTACGATCGTATTCACGAATTGTTCCGCAACTCACTCAATTACTAGAGGCTTTGTTTCGCCGTACATTCATGGAGAAAAAAGAACTCACTATAGCGATCAACGGATACCGAAGTCCAGAAATCCTGCGTCTGTGTCTCCGTTCGGTATTCAAGGAAATGGCTGGGACCGGTATAGCGTATGAGGTGCTGGTTGCAGACAGTGCGACGGAAGAAGAGACAGAAATGCTCATGCGAGAAGAATTCCCCGCAGTCGCCTTCTTCCCTTTCCGGGATAACGTCGGCTTCAAGACGCTCGTCAATACATCGATTGAAAAGGCGAACGGAGAATACATCTTTCTGATCAATAGTGATATTCTTCTCAGCGCGGAAACGGTACCCAAGATGCTGTCGTATCTCAAGGCGCATCCGGAAATCGGTCTGCTTGGTCCAAAGCAGTACAATTTCAACGGCAGCCTTCAGCAGAGTTGTTTTCACTTCTATCGTCCGGAAACTATTTTGTATCGACGAAGCTGGCTGGGAAAGCTTCCTTTTGGAAAAAAACATTTGCGTTGGTTTACGCTTGCCGATCAGGATCTTTCCCGACCCATACCGGTGGATTGGATTATTGGTTCAGCGCTGCTCGTATCCAAAGAAAAAGCCTTGGCAGTCGGACCCCTCGATGAACAATTTTTTCTCTACCTGGAAGATACGGACTGGTGCCGTCGATTTTGGGAGCACGGCTTTAAGGTGGTGCATTATCCCGATGCCTTTGTGTATCACTACCATGGCAAAGGCAGTGCTCGCGGGGGATTTTTTGGATCGCTTCTCTTTAATCGGTTGACTTGGTATCATATTGAGAGTGCTCTCCGTTATTTCTGGAAGTATCGCAGGAGACCGCTCCCAATCGTCAAATAATTTGTTACTATTTTGATTGTATGACCGAATCCGTAGGGGGAGAAAAACAAAAGGGACACCAGCTTTTTAAAAAGATGTTCAATACACTCTTTATCATTTTTTTATTTGGGGCAGTCTATTTTGGTGGGTATGAGCAGGGAAAAGAGGCGACGCTCGGGACAGGTGTCAGTGAGGCGGCTCTCTCTCCGGAAGACAGTATCATCATCAACAAACAGAATAAGGAGAACACTATTGATTTTTCGCTCTTCTGGAAGGTGTGGGAGATCCTGAAGGACAAATATGTCGATAAATCAAAATTGGATGCCCGAGAGCTCTTTTATGGGGCTATAGACGGTATGCTGTCAGCGACCGGTGATCCGTACACGACTTTTTTTAGCCCCAAGGAAAATCAAGAATTTAACGAGGATATTTCCGGTACTTTTGAGGGAATTGGAGCGGAAATGGGTATTCGCGATGATATCATCACTATCGTGGCTCCGATTGAGGGCATGCCAGCTGAAAAAGCCGGTCTGCTGCCGGGGGATAAGATAGTCAAAATAGACGATGTTCTCTCAAGTGGCTATTCTCTTGATGAGGCGGTCAAACATATCCGTGGACCAAAAGGCACCGAAGTGAAGTTGACTATTTTTCGGGTAGGCGAAGAGGATACACGCGATATTGTGGTGAAGCGCGACAAGATCTTGGTGAAAAGCGTTCGTTTTGAGATGAAGGAAGATATCGCCTATATCAAGGTGGTTCGTTTTGGAATGGAAACCGAAGAGGAGTTTCAGACCGCCGTGGAGCAGGCCTTGGCAGGACGTGCCAAAGGACTGGTACTTGATGTTCGAAGCAATGGTGGTGGGTATCTCGATACGGCGATTGAGATGAGTAGTCTCATGATGCCGGCTGGGAAGGTTGCCGTGATAGAGGAGGACGGTGCCGGGCGGAAGACCGAGCTCAAAACACGCGGAGGTGACGTCTTGAGTGGTATCCCTACCGTAGTACTTATCAATGAGGGGAGTGCCAGTGCGTCTGAGATCTTGGCGGGAGCCCTGAGAGATAATCGTGACAATGTCAGACTGGTGGGAAAGAAATCATTTGGAAAGGGGTCGGTGCAGGAGCTTATTCCGGTAGGGAAGGACACAGCGGTCAAGATAACAGTGGCTCGTTGGTTGACTCCTTCGGGAAAACAGATTCATAACACGGGTATTTCGCCTGATGTAGAAATCGGTATTACCGCGGAGGATCGCACAAACAAACGCGATCCACAATTAGACAAAGCCATTGAAGAAGTACGAAAGCTATCGTTATAAGTAACAGTCTCTTTACGAGTATGAACACACACGAAGCTTTTGTGGCAAGCTCTCCGAATCCTCGTGAGACGGCAGCGGATAGAGAGGCACAGCAGGAACTCATGCTGCAGCTGGGATGGCTGGCGCATCGGTGCCCAGGGTTGAGAGATGAGCAGGCACTCGAAGAGCAACTGCAAACAATGGCCAAAGATAATCCTGCGCTTCAGGCGCAAATTGCTCGCTCCAACGCAGAAGAAAAGCAAACTATTGTGCTCGACGACATGATTGGTGCTTCGTCAGAGGCCGCCTGGTTTCGGATACATTTTCCCAACGATAAAAGCGCGCCGCTTGCTCGTGAGTATGCAATGGTTCTCAAACAGTTTATTGCTGCTCCAGAGGAGGCCTACGTGGAACTGGACAGGCTTTTTGCGGAGAGTATCACGACACACTAGGAAAGCGGTCTTGACTGAGAGAAGGACTTTTTTTACAATGGAAGCCGGATAATTGGTAATGGAAAATCGTATGAAAAAAGTAACAGTGACGCCACTGGGAGAAAACGTCCTCATCCAACCGGAAAAAGCTGAACAAAAAACGGAGGCGGGTATCTACCTCCCTGAGACAGCCAAGGAGGAACGCTCTCAGTTTGGCACGGTCATCGCCATCGGTGAGAGTGATAAGATTAAGGTCAAAAAGGGACAACGGGTTATTTTTCGTCTTTATGGCGGTGAAGAAATAACTGTCTCGGGTGAGAAGTATCTCCTCACCAATTACAAGGATGTTTTGGCCGTAGTGGCAGCATAACATGAGAGGAAAAAAGAATTACGTAACTTATTACGTAATTCTTTTTTGTTGTGCGATCAACCTGTTTTCTCTTGTGGGACCACTATCGGA
>CAZHDL010000009.1:0-2521 GCA_964531045.1 uncultured Bdellovibrionales bacterium
AGGCACAGCTTTTTGAATTGCACGAATATGCGCGTAGAGAAAATCTTGAAATTCTCCACGAATTTCAAGAGTCGAAAAGCGCAAAAAAGCCAGGGCGAGAATTGTTCGGCGAGATGATGACACGCATTGAGCAAGGCGAGGCAAACGGCATACTGGCGTGGCATCCTGACCGTTTGGCGAGAAACAGCGTGGACGGCGGGCGCGTCATCTATCTCGTTGATACCGAACAAATCGCTTTTTTGCGTTTTCCGACATTTTGGTTTGAGCCAACTCCGCAAGGGAAATTCATGTTGCAGGTGGCGTTCGGACAATCTAAGTATTACAGCGACAATCTTGTTGAAAATATCAATCGTGGTATCCGCCAAAAAGTCCGTCGAGGCGAGTGGTTGGTGCGCGCTCCCTTTGGCTATATAAATAATCCGAAAACGAGGAATATCGAACCTCATCCGACTAAATCTCGTATCGTGGTAAAAGCGTTTGAAGAATACGCCAAAGGGACGCACACCCTCGGCAGTATCGCCGACTTTTTGGCGGATCATGGCGTAACCACGAAAGGAACGCCACCTGCCAAAGCTTCCGTCGCTCGTATGCTCACTAATCGCGTGTATCTCGGTTTTACCTATCACAAAGGCGAGTATTACGACGGAAGCTTTGAGCCAATTATTTCTCCGACACTGTTTGAAGCAGTCCAAAAAATGCTTGCGAAAAAGTCCCGACCTCGCGTGCAAAAACAGCCGAACAATTTTCCTTTTGCACGCTTCGCTCGGTGCGGAGAGTGCGGAAGTATGATTACGGCACAATATGCAACAAATCGTTTTGGTACGAAATATACCTACTATCGCTGTACCAAAAAGAAAGGTGTTTGTCGTCAGCCTTATCTATCATCTTCCGCACTCATTTCGCAAGCAAAAAATCTGCTTCAATCAGTGTCGCTTCCTCTTTCAGAAATTGAAAACATGGAAAAACAAATTGGCCTGTGGGAGAAAGAGTCAATTTCCGAAAGAGGAAATGTTGCCCAAAACCTTAAAACCAAACTTTCCGAGACGAAGGAGAAATTGGATAAGCTCGTTTCGCTCTACCTCGACGGCGACATTGAACGCGAAATATATTTACAACGAAAAGACCTTCTCCTTCGTCAAAAAGCAAAGTTTGAGGAAAGTTTGAAGGATTTTGGGCAACAGAGAAAAAATTGGGTCGAACCCTTGCGGAGTTTCGTTTTGTCTTTGAGAGAAGCCGTTATTTTGGAAAAAGGCAAAAACTATTTCGCGTGGAAAGAGTTTTTCCAAAAAATCGGCTCGAACCCTATTCTCAAAGACAAAACGCTTTCATGCAATTGGGGGGGACTTTGGGAATTCACCGCTTCCGCCCTTGGCGGAAGCGAAATTGACAGCGCGATTTTGGCTTCCGCAAAATCGCTCCGCTTATTTAATTCCGAACAAGTTTCGTATGGTGGACCGTACAGGACTCGAACCTGCCACCCCCGCATTGCAAATGCGGTGCTCTACCAGATGAGCTAACGGCCCAGAAATACAATAGGGAGTGTAGCCGAAAAAAGAAATTTTGTCTACTATACTATATATATGACAAAAAACGACTCACTCTATATACACGCCCTACGCAGTATCGATGGTATTGGGAATGGGACACTCGAGAAACTACTCGCGTACTTTGAGTGCGGAGAGCATATCTGGCAAGCCAGTGAATCAGAGCTGGCTCTCGTACCAAACATCGGCCCGAACAAACGATCCCTCATCCTCGCTGGCAGACGCACTCTCGATCCCGATCGGCTCTGGGAACAACTTCTCGCCCTCAACATTTCTCTCCTCACCCAAAATGACGCGAACTACCCTAAACTCCTCCGACAGATGCCAGACGCTCCCCAGACCGTGTATACACGTGGCTCGCATGATTGGTCACAGGAGGTACCGATGTTGGCTATCGTCGGTTCGCGCAAGCATTCGTCGTATGGCATGCAGGTCGCGGAACAACTCGCCTCCGACCTTACCCGATCTGGCATACTCGTCATCTCTGGATTGGCCTTTGGAATTGATTCTGTTGCCCACAAAGGCGCGCTCGAAGCTGGCGGAGAAACTATCGCTATCCTCGGTAGCGGAATTGATGACCGCATGATATCACCAGCCTCACATTTTCAATTAGCCCAAAAGATTATTGCGCACGGGGCACTCGTTTCCGAATACCCGCCGGGCACCCAGGCCAGTCAAGGCTCATTCCCCATGCGTGACCGAATTATCGCCGGACTCTGCCTCGGCACTCTCGTCATCGAAGCGCCAGAAAAAAGCGGTAGTCTCATCACCGCCCAGTGTGCCCTCGAATACAATCGCGAGGTGTTTGCTGTGCCGGGCTCTATCTTTTCACCGTATTCTCTCGGTACCAATTCCCTCATCAAACGTGGCGCCAAGCTCGTGACCGGAGTCCAAGATATTCTTGAGGAACTTCCCGCACCACAATCGCTTTCTGCGAGTGCCACGCTGCCATCAGCCGAGCAAGCAATCGGTCTTTC
>CAZHDL010000009.1:2613-16851 GCA_964531045.1 uncultured Bdellovibrionales bacterium
ATGCACTATGTGAGAGTAGCTTCTTAGCTTGTAGCTACGTTAGCTTTTTTCTTTTTTTGTATGAAACTATTGATTGTTGAATCACCTTCCAAAGCCAAGACCATTGAGAAATATCTCAAAGGTGAGTACAAGGTGGTCGCATCGGTTGGTCATGTCCGTGACCTGCCCAAGAACAACAAAAAAGCCATCGATATCGAAGGTGGCTTCGTCCCGCATTATGAAATTTCTCCTGGTAAAGAAAAAGTGGTCAGCGAACTAAAATCGCTCGCCAAAAAAGCGACTGAAGTACTGCTCGCCACTGACCCCGACCGCGAAGGTGAGGCTATTGCCTGGCATGTGGCCGAAACCTGTGGACTAAAAAAACCCAAGCGCGTTCTCTTTTACGAAATTACCGAAAAGGCTGTCATCGAGGCGGTCGCTCATCCCCGAGCGCTCGATACCAACCTGCGCAAGGCACAGGAAGCACGGCGCGTACTCGACCGTTTGGTGGGCTACGATCTCTCTGGTCTCATCTGGAAAAAAGTGCGCTACGGTCTCTCAGCCGGACGGGTACAGTCACCCGCACTCCATATTCTTGCCGAACGCGAGAAAGAAATCCGGGCGTTCATACCGGATACCTATTATGTCATCACTGCTCGCTGCACTACCAAGAAACATGAGGAGCTCCTCTTTACCTGCACCAAGCAACCCGGTGACAAGCAAGAGATGGAGACTATTCTCGAGAACGCCAAACAGAAACCCTGGGAAATCGTCGAAGTGACAACTACTGAAGCGCTCCGTCGTCCCTACGCTCCGTTTACTACTTCCACTCTCCAGCAGGCAGGGAGCTCCCGTCTCGGTATGTCACCATCTCGCACTATGCGCGCGGCTCAGAAGCTCTACGAAAAAGGTGCTATCACGTACATGCGCACCGACAGCACCTCACTCTCGGAAACCGCTCTCCCCGAAATTATCGCTGCGGTCACCAAAGAATTTGGCGAAAAATACCTCACGGTGCGTCACTACAAGACCAAAAGCAAAAATGCGCAAGAAGCACACGAAGCTATCCGCCCCACTGATCCCGCCAAAAAGACGGCTGGTTTTACCGATGATGAAAAACGCCTGTACACGCTGATCCGTACACGTACGCTCGCATCGCAGATGAGCGACGCTGAAATTTTGCGGACAAAAATCATCGCCAACACCATCGACCGCACCCTTCCCAATTTCTCCCTCAACGGCTCACGTCTCCTGTTTGATGGTTGGCTCAAGCTCGACAGTGCGGCCCGGGGAGACGATGTCGAAGTCCCGGCAGTTGTCGCCTCTGATCCGCTGCACTTGGAAGAAATCTCGTCGGAAGAAAAGCAAACTGAACCACCCAAGCGCTACACCGAAGCCGGACTGGTGAAAGAGCTGGAAAAACGCGGCATCGGCCGACCGAGCACCTACGCATCGATTGTCAAAACCATTCAGGATCGTGGCTATGTCGACAAGGATGGCAAGGCACTCCTCGTCACCGATACTGGTATGGTGGTTGATGACTTTCTCTTTGAACATTTCAGTTCCATCATCGCGGAAAGTTTCACAGCTGAGATGGAGGATAAACTCGACGATATTGCCAATGGCGAACGCGAGTATGAAAAAACACTCCGAGAATTTTATACGCCGTTCACCAAACAAGTGAAGAGCAAAGACAAGATAGACAAAGTCACGAACATGGGCGATGCCCCGGAGGGCACTATCTGCCCCAAGTGTGGCAAAGACATGGTGGTCAAACTCTCCAAAAACGGAAAATTCCTCTCCTGTTCCACATTTCCGGAATGTACTGGTGCTCGCACCATCGACGGAGTAGAACTCGAGGGTCCCAAAGAAACCGGCGAGGCCTGCCCAGACTGCAAGGATGGCAAGCTCATCGAACGCGACGGGCGTTTCGGGCGTTTCATCGCCTGTTCCAATTATCCCAAGTGTAAACACATCAAGCGTGATGATAGCCTCAATCCCACCACCGGGGTACAGTGTCCGGTCTGCAAGGACGGAGAGATGGCGGAGCGACGGGGACGCTTTGGTATTTTCTACAGCTGCACCAACTACCCGAAGTGTAAAAACGCCATCAAGGCCAAACCTACCGGTAACCTCTGCCCACTGTGCCAATCCCTCATGATGGAAGGCACAAAAACAATCCCTGAACGCTGTAGCAGCAAAGCCTGTCCGAATCACAATCCACACAAATTGAACAAGTAACCTAAAGACCCATGCAAACTGCTTTGCATGGGTACTTGTTTTTGTGAGACGGAGCGATGTTTTGTCAGCAGACAAAACCGTGAGTCGGGGTCGCGGAAAACCGACCGTGAAGGGCGGTTTATCTGTGACCAAAAACAATCCCTGAACGCTGTAGCAGCAAAGCCTGTCCGAATCACAATCCACACAAATTGAACAAGTAACCTAAAGACCCATGCAAACTGCTTTGCATAGGTGCTTGTTTACAAGAAAAAAGACGTCCCGTCACTGCGGGGCGCCTTGTGTTTTTCGGACGCTTCTCGACGTGCCTACTTGGCCGGAACAGACTCCTGGCTCAAGAAATACCCACCCTTGGCCAAGTCCTCAGCCAGCAGTTGCCCCCAAGCCACTTGATCAAAAATGGTCACCCTGACCATCACAGAACCATTCGCCTTCGGACAAAAGAACAGCTTGAGCTTATGGTTTTCGTGAAAAAACCTCAGCAAGTACTCAAGGAAATCACCTTTGAAACCATGGGTCCTGCTTGCTATCTGCCACTCCTGCGACTTGGGCAATCCAGCTGGGTTGAGATCAAAAGGACTGATGACAGCACTCACCTCTTGACCATTCATCAGTCTCAAGCTGAGAGTTGCTACATAGGCGTTGCCACTCAAACCAAACTTCCTGAGATAGAAACGCGTAACAACATCCGAAGAAAGGCTCATACCTCCCTCCGACACAATATGTGCTTTCTCCAGTAACATTTAACCCCCGATATTTGTTGAACGACTCTCATTCAAGGCTTTTTCAAGCCCTGAATGAACATATCGTACACCCTAAAACTATTCTCTGTCAATCGCAGATTTCATTCAAGAAAGGTAAGCGCGGCCATAGCCGATACTCCGACGATAACGGCGGAAATCTGAAAGAGAGAGTCACGCAGCCGCGTGGTCTTTTGTAATTCCGGTATGAGGTCAGCCACAGCGATATAGATAAACCCACCAGCGGTGAGTGGAATAAAGTAAGCCGTGAGAGACGCAGCATAGTCGCCAACAGACAGAAAGAGTGCTGCACCCAAAAACGCTGAGAGGGCCGTGAGAAAATTGAGGAAAATCGCTCTCCTTTTGGTGTAGCCTGCATGCAAGAGTACCGCAAAGTCACCTACTTCCTGCGGAATTTCATGCAACACCACGGCGATGGTTGTCGCCACACCAACGGGCACACTCACCATAAAACTGGCAGCAATAATGACACCATCGAGAAAGTTATGGATGATGTCTGAAACGAGAATGAGTCTTCCGACGGGATGAATGTGTGAGCTTTCCGTGTCTTCACCGTGATGATGCCAGTGAAGAAACTTTTCCAAAACAAAGAACAATAAGATACCGGCAATAATACACAGGCTCATGACCGTACCATGACCATCAGCTAGTGCCTCAGGAATCAAATGAATGAATGAATCCCCCAAAAGTGCGCCGACCGCAACGCTGATAAATATCGGAATATACCGACGGAAAATCACTTCTCGAAAAGAAAGCAGGAAGATGCCCGTCAGAGACAAGACGCTCACGAGCGCGACGCTGGCAAAAGTAAACAAGTACACCGATGTCATATTGAAAAGTATTAACTACATAATTTACACAGACCAAAAAACTTGAGTGAATGACGAAATACCGAAGAGCCGTTTTGTTGAGCAAGCAATACTTCTTGACGCACAAGATCCGACTCATCAAAATGAATGTCTTCCACTCCATCACACTCGAGACACACAAAATGGTGATGATGCCCACGGCTGGCAAGCTCAAAGTATTGCTTGCGGTCTCCGAGAGAAAGACTCTTTACGATACCGACAGTTTCAAGCGTCTCAAGCTCCCGGTAGACCGTCGTCTTGTTCACGGATATCCCAGAACAATCAAGCTCCGTCAAAATACGGGGTACGGACAGGGGAGTGTGTGTGGCAGCAAACAACTCCAAAACAGCCCGCCGAGTCTTGGTCAGGCGGAGTCCCTTTTGTTTAATGATTTCAAAAATAGCCGATGTATTCATGGCTGCATGATAACGCAACTCAGTTGCGTTTGTCAAGAGGGGATATTCCTTGGCAAAAAAAGTCACAGTACTCCTTCGTGACGCTCTTTCTGTGGCCGCCCTCGCTTTGGAAACACACAAAGATTGCCCTCATTCATATATGTCACTATACTGAAGGTACTTTGATTTTGTGTCCTATGACCATCCTCATCCACGATGTCCTCAAGGCAGCCCCCCATCCTTTCTCCGGAGAGGCGGAGAAGCTTATCATCTCTGCTGCCGCCTTTGCCGAGGCCGCGCATCACGGCCAAAAAAGAAAATCTGGTGAGGACTATATCATCCACTCGCTGCATGTGGCCAAAAACCTGGCGGAAATTGGCATGGACGAAAAAACGATTGTCGCCGGACTCCTGCACGATGTACCAGAAGATACTACCGTCACACTGGAAGAAGTGGAGAAAAAATTCGGTAGCGAAGTTGCCCTGCTCGTCGATGGCATCACCAAGTTGGGGAAAATAAAATTGCGCGGTTCCAAGGAAGAGTACTATCTTGAAAATCTGCGTAAGATGTTTCTCGCCATGGCGCAGGATATTCGTGTCGTCATCATCAAGCTGGCTGACCGCCTCCACAACATGCGTACCCTGGAGCACCTTGCGCCCGAAAAGCAACAGCGTATTGCTCGTGAAACCATTGAGATCTACGCCCCCATCGCCAACCGCCTTGGGATTGGAGAAATCAAAGGAGAACTGGAAGACCTGTCTTTCAAGTACCTCGATCCTCTCCACTACGAAGAAACCAAAAAACTGGAAGAGACCTACCTCCATGAAGGTAAGGCCTATATGGAACGCACCATCACACACTTCCAAAATTTTCTAAAGAAAGAAAAAATCCGTATCACGGACATCAGCGGCCGCACAAAACACCTGTACCGTCTCTACCAAAAACTGAAGCGGCACGACATGGATATCACGCGTATCTATGATCTGGTTGCTATCCGTATCATTGTCCCGGAAATTGCCGACTGTTATGAGGCGCTTGGTATCATTCACCGAGAATATCGCCCCATGGTCGGTCGCATCAAAGACTATATTTCCCTTCCCAAGCCAAACGGCTACCAGTCGCTCCATACCACCATCTTTGGGCCGGATGGACGCATCCTCGAGGTACAAATCCGCACTCAAAAAATGCATGATGAGGCCGAATACGGCATCGCCGCCCACTGGCTCTACACAGAAAAATCACGTTCCATCTGGCGTCATCTTTTCTCGTCGCGCAAGGAGGCTGGAGCCCCTACCCCCAAAGAGCTGACCTGGGTGAGTCAACTGAAAGAATGGCAGAAGGAAATCGGTCGTGATGATCAGGAATTTGTCGAGGGACTCAAGATAGAGTTTTTCAAAAATCATATCTTTGCCTTTACTCCCAAGGGTGATATCATCGAGCTCCCTGAGGAAGCTACGCCGATTGATTTCGCCTATGCCATCCACAGCGAAATTGGTAACCGAGCCGTCGGCGCCAAAGCAGATGGTCGGATGGTGCCACTTGATTATCACATCATCAACGCCCAAGTCATTGAAATTTTGACCGTCAAAGAAAAGAAAAAGCCCAGCCGTGATTGGCTCGACTTTGTCAAAACCTCTTCCGCCAAATCCCACATTCGTCACGAGCTCCGGAGCAGTGAATTCGGCAAAGAATAGACTATTCTTTGGTGGCGCGCATCACTTCTTCGAGCGAGGTTACCCCCTGCACAATCTTGGAAAAACCATCCTCCACCATGGTGGCCATACCGGTTTTGCGCGCTTCTGTCTCTATTTCTTCCGTCGTTGCCTGTTGTGTCACCAATTTCCTGATATTGGTATCCATGGCGAGAACCTCGTAGATACCGTTTCGTCCTCGGTAGCCCTCACCACCACACTGATCACACCCTACCGGTTTGTAAAAAGAAATATCCGCCCAGGTCTTGGCCTCTCCCCCGAATTTCTTACTCTCGGGTGCTTTTTTCAGATAGGTAAACACACTCTCGATATCATAGGATTTGGAGAGCGACTCCACTTCTTTCTTTTCCAACTTGTACTCCGCCCGACATTCCGGACACAAGCGACGCACCAGACGCTGAGCAATGATGACGTTTACTGTAGAAGCAATGAGAAACGGCTCCGCCCCCATATCGAGCATACGTGGCAAAGTAGCGGCTGCCGAGTTGGTGTGGAGCGTCGAAAGCACCAGGTGTCCCGTCATGGCAGCGTGCATGGCAATTTCCAGCGTTTCTTGATCGCGAATTTCTCCCACCATGATAATATCCGGATCCTGACGAAGGAGCGCCCGGAGCGCGGCAGCAAAGGTCATTCCGATCTTCGGACTGATCTGTGTTTGGTTAACGCGAGGCATGCGATATTCCACCGGATCCTCAACCGTCGAAATATTAACTTCTGTCGTATTCAAAATGTCCATGACGGTATAGAGGGTGGTCGTCTTTCCGGACCCGGTCGGTCCCGTCACCAAGATCATACCGTTTGGTTTATTGATTTCCCGGTGTACTGCTTCAAGTGCTTGACCGTTCAAGCCCATTTTTTCGAGCGTCAATCCTTTACTCGATTCATCAAGCAAACGCATCACGATCTTTTCACCGTCAAACACCGGCAAAATACTGACACGAAACGAAATTTTGTAGTCATCCTTTTCTATCTTGAAACGACCATCCTGTGGCAAACGATGTTCATCCAATTTCAGATTGGAAAGCACCTTGATACGCGCTACAATCCCGAGTGCAATATCTTTGGGCAAGGTCATGGCGTCATGGAGTACACCGTCGATGCGATAGCGCACGTGCACTTCCTTTTCTTCCGGTTCAATATGAATATCGCTCGCGGACTGCAGAATGGCATGCTTGAGGAGCGTATCCACCACCCGAATCACCGGTAGTCCCGCAGCGACCTGCTCCAGGTTTTGACCGTCATCTCCGTCACTTTCCGGTTTGATATCTGCCGTCAAAATATCTCCGAATTCCGCTTCGAGACTCTTGCCATACTGACGGAGCACGCCCTGGATGCTTTCCCGACTGGTCAGACAGGGAATAATCTTGAGACCGGTCTTTTTCTTGATAAAATCAATCGTCTGCAAGTCATCCGGATTGAGCATGGCCACCTTCAAATTGGCACCACTCTTTTCGAAAGAAACGATATTGTATTTTTTGGCAATCAGTTCCGGTACAATCTGTAAAATTTCAATTGGCACCGCCTCCTTGGCCAAATCAACAAAAGGAAAGCCAAGAATATAGGCGTAGGTTTTTTGCAGCTCCGCTTCCTTGATCAAATTTTGTTCCAAAAGAAGCGCACCAAGGTCCTTCCCCTCCTTGACCGCCACAGCCACCGCTTCGGCCAATTTTTCTTTTGGCACCAAGCTTGAATCAAGGAGAAATTGCTCCAGTTGTTTGAGTTCAATGCGCATAGGAGATGAGCACCATGTCGATATGTCACCCTGACATACACTGTCACATTGTGCTGTTTTATATTTGTGTTCTTACCCCAAGTATACCATAGGGAAAGAAGCGAAAAAAGAAAAAACCTTTGAGGCGAGCTCACCCCAAAGGAAAAAGAAAAACCGATGCACTTCACCACACTGTGACAAACAACATGTTCTCCGGGCACAGATGCCCACCATCCGACTCTTTTTTCGGCAAGGATAAATTCCACCGACGGGTATTCACTGCCACATAGTGGCTGAGCTGCACCAGCCGACTAACTTGCCCGACTTGATTGGGAGCACCAGGAGTTGGACCTGGTTGCGAAATCCCGGCGTTCCCAAGCCGTAACAGTACGCCCACGTCGTTCATCGGAACCAATGGTTGTTGCATGTCTGCCCAACCAAGGGCCAAATCCCGTAATCGATAGTAGGGTACCACCTGGGGTTTTTTCCCAGGCCCTTGGTATCGCGGAAAAAGCCTGTAGACATCACTCCACGCGAGAGGCGTCTGCATCCTCCAGACATACACCGCTTGCTTGGGGATATCGCCAAGCAGCACTTCACCCAAGCTGCTCAGTACTTCTCCGCGAAATCCTCCGCTCAAATCCACACGAGAATGAGGGTCCGGATGATGCGACCAAAGATCGAAATACCTGCCCGGGTAGATCTTGCACATTTCGGCCGTCCCACTCGGCACGCGGATCTCAGGAAGCAGGGTGGCACTGATGCATTCAAAGCCTCCCTGAGGGGAAGGAATCAGGATAGTCATCGAGTCTTCTCCTTCGCCTAACACAATGAACTCCGTCACTCGTATATCGAGTGGCTTGGGGCGGTTTCCCCAAAACACTTTCACTCTATCTTACTTTTGTTTCCTTGGCAATATAAAATAGAGGCTTACTTAAGCCTCTATTTTAGTGCGATGCTATCCGTCGACGAGCTCAGGGGAGATTATTGAGATTTCAAAAATCTACATCATCCCGGGCATTCCCATACCTGGCATACCGGCAGCGCCTGGGGCATCGGATTTTTCTTCTTCGACAATAGCTGCCTCTGTGGTAAGGAGGAGCGCCGCGACCGAGACAGCATTTTCAAGTGCGGTGCGTGTCACCTTGAGCGGATCGATGATACCGGTCTTGATCATATCTTCCTCGTATGCCCCCAAGAGCACGTTGTAGCCACTGTAGGCCATCTTGTTGGTTGAAACCCGATCAAAGACCACCTGCTCGGGCTGTCCGGCATTTTTCACCATCTGCATCAACGGTTCGTTGACAGCGGACAAAACCGCGAGGTACCCCGCTTTGAAATCAGTGGCAGCAGGATCGGTAAATTCTTTCCGTTTCCGGAATGCCTCCAGTGCTTTTCCGGATGCCTTGACGAGCGCTGTTCCACCACCAGCTACGATACCTTCTTCGATAGCTGCTTTGGTGGCCGCTACCGCATCCTCCATCTTGTGCTTCATATAGGTGAGTTCTGTTTCTGTCGCTGCACCCACCCGGATGACCGCAACGCCACCAGACAATTTGGCCATGCGCTTTCGAAGTTTTTCTTTTTCGTACTCATTTTTGGCCTTTCCAATAAGCGCCTTGATCTCAGACACCCGATCCTCAAGCGCCTTCTTCTTTCCTTTACCACCAACGATAGTCGTGTCCTCCTTGGTCGCTATCACTTTCGAAGCGGTCCCGAGCATAGCAAGGGTTGTAGCCTCGAGTTTCATGCCCTTATCCTGTGAAATGACCTGAGCGCCCGTCAAAAGAGCGATATCTTCCAGCATAGCCTTCTTGGTATCACCAAATTCCGGAGCCTTAAGCGCAAGGACATTGAGTACGCCACGAATCTTATTGACCACGAGCGTGGCAAGCGCCTCACCATCCACATCATCCGCAATGATGACAATGTCTTTTTTGCCCGTCTTCGCCAGTTCATTGAGCACGGGGACGATTTCGGCAATGGCAGAAATTTTTCGATCCGTAATCAAAATGGCCGGCTGCGAGAGAACAGCGGTCTGATCTTCCGTATCCGTCATGAAGTAGGGAGAGATGAAACCCTTGTCAAAATTCATCCCCTCCACGATTTCCTTGGAAAGACCGAAGGTCTGTGACTCTTCTGTTGTCACCACACCATCCTTACCAACAATGTCCATCACCTCAGCAATCAGATTGCCCATTTCGGCAGATTCCGCCGAAATAGTGGCTACCTGAGCGATTTCTTTTTTAGCATTGATCAGCTCGCGACTCTGCTTCAGATATTCAATCAAGTCACTCTTGGCCTGTTCCATGCCATGACGCGCATTGACCGGGTTGGCACCAGCCTCCACCGCTCGTAGTCCATCACGTACCAACGCCTGGGTAATAACCGTCGCCGTCGTCGTCCCGTCCCCTGCTACATCATTCGTTTTTTCGGCTACCTGCTTGATCAGACTGGCTCCCAAATTTTCCAGTTTATCAGCGAGTTCAATTTCTTTGGCAATAGACACACCATCGTTCGTGATAGTCGGGCCGCCATAGCTCTTGCCCAAAATGACATTACGACCCTTTGGACCAAGTGTCACTTTGACAGCATCGGCTACCTGATCAATCCCGGATTTGATTTTTTTGCGCGCCTCTTCCCCGTAAGAAATGTGTTTGGACATATGCTTGCATTGTTTTACTCCCTCATTGTTTCATGGTGAGTATTCCAAAAAAGCAATAGGGGCATAAAACCATTTAATTCATTAGCACTCTCTATTTTAGAGTGCTAGAGTACAATCGTCAAGACGCCAAAAAAGCACTGCCGAAAACCCCTTTCGATCCCGTAGCGAAGAGTGTCTCAGCACGACTTGGCCAAGCGCTCAACGCCAATAAAGTACAGTATTCGCTTTTTATTATCCAGTACGGGAGTCACTCGAACTTCCGCTTGATAGACCACGCCATCTTTTCGCTTGTTTGTGACTACGCCCTCAAATGGCTTCTTCTGCAGACGGATGGTGTTCCAAAATTCATCATAAAACTCCCGGGACATCTGTCGTCCCCAGAGAGCCGGGGTTTTTCCCTGCATTTCAATCCGAGAGAAGCCGGTTAATTTTTCCGCTGCCGTGTTCGCGTATAAAATCTTACCGTCAGAATCAGTGATAATCATGTGATCAAAACTTTGGTCAAGCGCCACTCGAAATTTCGCCACCTCATTCCAGGTGACATCGGCCAATTCGTCAGACTGCCGCACTTTTTCAATGGCGCCTGCCATGACCGTTGCCAGGTACGAAAAGTCTTCAAGATCTCCTTTTTCGGCACCACCCGAATGGAGCGCGTTGACCTGTCGCACCGTCTGTCGAATATTTTCAATACGACGCACCAAAAATACTTCGATACACAGAAGGAGCAAGCTCAGGTAAACGAGAAATCCCGGAAAAAGAGTGCCCAAGGTTCGAATAATCGTTGAATGCCCACCATCAATAATTTCGGACGGGAATGATATTCCAAGAATAAGCGAAGGGTTACCGAAAATATTATCCATTAAAACTTCTCCCCGAACAGAGCCCTGATCGAAAGTAACCGTCGGAACACCGCGCCGTAATGCTTCTCCTTCGCTCTGCTGTCGAGTAAATCCATACGAATCAAACGAGACACTCATACCGGAAAGACGGTTCAACTCATCAATATACTGATCATCAATGTACCGAGCAAAAATAAGTGTGCCCCTTCTTGCGCCCCTGCCATCACTGGTCGTAATCGGTTGAGCGGTAATTAACAACAAATGTTCCGGCGTTACCAACACCCCCTTCTTTTCAGCAATAAGCTCATCAAAATCAAGCAGAGCACTCTCCCCGGTAAAGACTTTCATAAATTCTTCCGGAATGACACGAGCGCTCAAATCACCGGAATACACCTGCTTGCCATAGACGAGCTCGCCGGCATTATTGACGAATGCAATCATGTCTATTTCAATCAATTTCAATGATTCATCATTCATATTCGAGAGAATGAAGGCATCATTTTTTTCTGCCACAAATTGATAGGCATCATCCCAGCGTGCCCAGTCCGCCTGTTTGACGACTTGATTTTCCAGTTCGTTCTCAACAAGACGACCCAGCATAGAAAGACGATTCTTGGCATCAGCGGCCTGAAGCGAACGAAGCATTGCTTCTCCGGAAAACCAAAAATAAACACACAGGGCACCGAAGGCGAGGAGAGCTGTCACTATAATACTTGAGTATATTTTGCTTCGAAAAGAAAGCTTCATAGAGTGAAAATCAAATAAATATCAACGTGGACACTGAGATAAAAGCGCTTTTAGGATATCATGAGCGGTTACGATACCCAGAAGCGTATTGTTCTCATCAGTCACGGGAATAGTATTAAAACTCTTCTCAACACAGATACATCCGGCCTCCTCAACAGACAGTGTTGGCAATATTGAAATGCAGGGAGCGGTCATAATATCACCTACCGAAATCTGAGAAAGAGATTTTCCTTCGACAGTATTTTTTTTCATTGATAGTCTTCCCGCCAAATACGAGACCATAGAAACGGGACTCGAGCGGCCATAAAAAAAGTCTCCCTCTGCCACGATTCCCTGAAGCTCAAACAATTCGTTCACTATCGGAACCGCATGAATCTTATTTTGCGTAATCAAATCAGCCACCGCCTGAGCAGAACTCCCGGGCTTCACTGAGATAATATTGGTCGACATGATATCACGAACCTGCATAGACATATTCACAATACTTATTTATAGTACCATAATTTTTTATTCATACCGGAGAGCATTTAACGCAGAAATACTCGTCGCACGTCGCGCCGGATAAATCCCTGTTACGATACCCACAATGAGGGAAAAAATAAGAATAGCAACAATGAATGATGGTGGGATATATGAAACATCAATAGTGCCAGCACCCTTGAAGATAGCGAGAAGCGAGAGGCCGGCACCAAGAGCCTTGCCCCCAATCAACCCGACGAGAAGACCCAGAATACCACCAAAAAAAGCCATCACCATCGATTCGGTCAAGAAGAGTTCCTGTACCTCTACCGACTTCATCCCAATAGCCTTCATAAGACCGACTTCACGAGTACGCTCGAGGAGCGATACGGTAAGGGTATTGAACATTCCAAGTGCTGCCACACCAAGAGCCACCATACCCAAAAGACCCAAAATGATACGAGCACTCGCAAAAAAGGAATTGATTTGACTCACCGTATCTGCTACCGAAGTAGTGACGTACCCCATACCCTCTACCTGCTTCCTGACATCAGTGAGTACCTCCTGACTTGCCGCTGTTATTTTGACCTGAGAATAATATTCAATGCCCAAGCCACGCAGATCAATAAATGGCACGTAGAAAATAGGGCTTTTGTCTTCAGGAATAACAGCGACAATCGTATAGTCAGCCGAGACTGACTCAACTTTTTTTTGACTATTTGATAAAAGACTGCTCGTTATAACAAAACTGGTATTGAAGGTTTGCCCGACTGCCGTTGCTTCATCAATCGAAAGAATGCGCAGCATGGCTCGACTGACCACTGCTTCACGGGTCGCGCTTGAAGAAAGAGCTACTCGCTCTACTGCCGTTTGGGATGGTGCATCACCTTCACCCTCGACTTCCACCCAGCCATCACCAGAATCCTTAACATTCAGCGTGGGGAGCGTCCCTCCTCCCTGGGAGAGTTCGGCTCGCTCTTTATCCGTCGGCTCACGAAGCACGAGCCAATCATCCGTCACGGCAAAATAGCCCTGCTTCACTACCGGGTCATTGTTTTCATCGCGCAAGAGGAGATACGCACCGCCGACACAGTCTGCCTCTGCTTCGGAGCATGAAGCCTCATCAAAGACAGAAAAACTTGCTCGCACCCATTTTCCCAGCGCCTTACCATTCGCATCGTTGGCCGCATTCCCAAATTCATCCTGAGCCGTATAGCTGCCACCCCAGACCAGGGCTCCAAATACCTCCGTAGTTTCTATTTTTCCATACCCAAGAAGCGCTGACTCCGAATCAGGGCTTTCTCTGAGACGCACCCAATTCAAGCCTTTACCGGAAAAAGAAATATCACCGATGATATCACCTGATTTCTTGGGAATCTCCCGTTTCGGCGCCACACTTTCACTCCCCTCAGACGGAAGAACCAGATCGTTATTCTCAAAAAACTTCCCCTGCACCGGTCGAATAGCCGACTGCGCGAGGTACTCACCCGTCACTCCGTACACTGCCATATCAGAGATTGAATTCTGGTAGTTCACCCGACCAACCACCCCAATGAGGGGCGCTACCGTCCGCACATTGGGAATTTGAGTGAAATCGTTCAGCGTATCATCACTTATCTTAATCTTGCCACCTGGCTGAAGCGAGACGTCAGCCTGCTGCATCTCTTCAAGTTTAGCCACCTGTGAAATCACCAGGCGCTGGAGTCCGTAGCCGATAGAGACAAGAAATACAATCGATCCAATACCGATAGCCATACCACCAATGGTGACAGCCGTACGAGTCTTCTTTCCCTTCATGTTACGGATGGCAATTTCGATCAGGTTGATTTTGTCTATACTTTCATCAGTGAAAGTCACATCTTTCACTTGCGACAATAATGGCAG
>CAZHDL010000009.1:16861-20046 GCA_964531045.1 uncultured Bdellovibrionales bacterium
CGCTCGCTGTATGGAAGAGGCGAAAGAGGCGACTTGAAAAGCGTGAAAAGAGTATTTCCGACGGCGTTCCCATGGCATCCGCATCTTGATTGGAACTGTGCTTCTCGCGCCACAATAATCGGAAGTACCAAATATGAAAGGCAATCTTGGCAAAAATATACACCAAGATGAGAAGAATAAACATGAAAATACGCATGAAGCTGTATCGGAAAAAGTCTCCGGCTCGACGGAAGGCACCCATAACACCCCAGTGACGTGGCACCGATGTGACTTCACTCGTAACGAGTGCCGGCACTTGTGATTCCGTTTTCTTGAATGGCCAAAATTTCATACGCTATTTTTTATCAAGCACGCTCAAATCAGCTTTTTTGTACGTCAGTTTTGACTCAAGAATATCTTTTTCCCCATCACGGTAAACACCCTCGATCCGACCATCCTTCATATTCAGTGCGGTCTTAGAATAACGAATGTACTCGAGGTCATGAGTCACCATAATAATAGTCTTACCCATGTTGTTCAGATCGTTTAAGAGATACATGAGATTCTGACCCGCTTCATAGTCAAGATTACCGGTTGGCTCATCAGCCACCAGAACTTCAGGATCGGTGATAATAGCTCGCGCCACCGACACACGCTGTTGTTGTCCTCCAGACAGCTCCATCGGGTGGTAGTGCGCCCAATTCTCCATCTTCATGAGTTTGAGCGTCTCGTAGGCTTTTTCCAGACATTCCGTTTTTTCCTTTCCGAGGAGCATGAGCGGAAAGGCGACATTTTCCAGAACCGAAAGTGATTTCACCCAGTTTGACTGCTGATAAACCATACCGATATGGTGTTTGCGGAACTGCGCCCGATCGTCTTCATTCCGACCGGCGTACATATCTTCACCAAGAAAAGTTATCGTTCCTTTGGTCGGCGGTTCCAACCCGAGAAGAATATGCAGGAGCGTTGATTTGCCACAACCAGAAGATCCGAAAAGAACCGCGAAGTCCCCACGAGTCACCGAAAAAGTCACCCCCTTCAAAACCAGAACCATCTGCGTCCCGATATCAAATGCCTTGATCACCCCTTCTGCTCGGATAATCTCCTCTCCGAGACCAGCGATGGGTACTGTTGAATGAGCAAGGGGTGTTGTTGCTATCGGTTCAGGCGTTGGCGCAGGATCAGAAACAACCGGAGCCGGAGCCGGGGTTGGTGGAGCTACCTTGGTTGATGATATCCGCTTTCGCGGGAGAGGAGAGGCCATGATGGTTTGTATTTTATTGTCCGAGAATAGAGCGGAGACTTGTGATGACAAGGTCTAAGGCATTCGCCGTCGCCTTGGGCGTGATGGCTACGGTATCGATAGAATTTCCAACATTCCCAGCCTTATCTCTCGAAACAATCCGAAGGTGATACACCTTTGATGGAGTAAGTCCGGAGATGATAACCGTGTGATTGGTCACTAATCCGGTATCTTCCTGAGACTTCTGAGCATACGTTGATCCGGTACCCTCTCCATATTCTACCTGAGAAGTTGATTGTTCGTCAGTAGTCCATGAAACGACGAGCTGTGCCTCAGCCTCCGCCTCGGCTCCATCTCCCCCACGAGTTGAGACCGTTCCTTCCACATTCACCTCAGAGACCTGTGGTGCCCGAGTGTCAGTCGCAGTCGTAAAGCGCTGCGGATCGCTCTCAGCTTCGTTGCCCGCTCGATCACGACCCTTCACGATAAGCACATAGGGCGTCTGCGGCAAGAGATTTCGGACAAGCACTCGATGCTCCCCCTTTTGAAGTTTGACAGTAACCTCATCCAGAAGTTCCTCGGGCTTCCCCTCTGGATAATAGCTCACGATAGATGAGGTATCCGTATTGGTCGACCAAGTAACAAGGACGATAGTCTGCGCCGACCCTCTCACTTGTTGAATGCGAACGTTTGAGATTTTTGGTCGCGGAAGTGTTTCAAATGAAAGTGTACTCCCATCGTACTCCTCTTCTTCCGTATCGAGCGTGTTGATCTTGTAGTAATACTTGGTGCCATCAAGCAGATTATCAAGTGTGACATTGTACGTTGTTTTCGTGGTTGATGTAGCAACTTCTTTGATGCTTCCAAAAGTCGCCGTCGTACCATAATAAATTTTTACCGAACTCGCTGCTTCGACAGTAAACTCGAGTACAGCATCCGTAAGACCCGCAGTCTTCAGCACCGGATCAGTAACGGTTGGGGCCGGTGCCGTCTCGAAACTATCCTCCGTTGAAACACCTGTGTTTCCATCTTCATCCGTCCACTTGGTTTTAAAGTAATATTTGGTTCCTGGCGACAAGTTCGACAACTTGATTTCATGGTCAGTTAACTGATCTGAATTACTCGGCTCTTCATTGAAGTATGATCGGGCGCTTTTTCCGTACTGTATCTTGCTGTCCGATGTCCGATCAGTGCTCCAGGTGATAGTGGCAGAACGAGTGGTAATAGCAGACACCTTCGGTTCAGAAGACAGCTCCGCTGCAGACGTAAAACGACCACTTGGCAACAACTCAACAGCCGCACTAAACGAACCACAGTTGTGGACATTGTCACAAGCCCTCACCTTGTAGTAATACGTCGTCTGATTGAGTCCCGTATCAACAAAAGCGATACCGGTCGTAGCAGCCGAGTAGGTATAGGTTGTTCCATCGGTTGAACGATAGATTTCATAGTCTTCTACGGTTCCTGAAGAAGGCGGTTCCCAAGAGAGGGCGATCTTCCATGAACTCGTACTCTTCACTGAAACATCAGCAATTTCAGTGTTGAGCGGAATACCAGGCGCACTCGTGTTGGCGGTAAACGTGACACTGTCATAGGCTCCATAGTTAATTGCTCCGCCGACACTATCGGCATTCTTTGCTACCACATAAAAGGTATTTGTCCCCACCTGAGTAGCAAACGCTGATGCTGAAAGCGACGTGGCTCCGGCGGATGTAAAACTGCACGTGATTTCCGATGGGAGCGTATTGATGGTGTAGCAGTAGGTAAGATCGGAAGCATCACCCGAGTAGCTTGACGGTGGGTCCCAAGAAAACGCAAACGCATTCGCCGTGTTGGTCGAGGGCGAGACATCGACATTTTGTGGCGCCGTCGGACCACTCCCTGCATAATAAAAGGCGACCTGAACATTGATGCTGGCCACATTGCCGGCGTTATCCAAGGTTCTGAGATAAAAGAAGTTCTC
>CAZHDL010000010.1:0-260 GCA_964531045.1 uncultured Bdellovibrionales bacterium
TATCGAAAAACCGTTTGGAGAGGAGGGAATAAGTCTCGTAGTCTGACGGCAGGATGACCGCATCGGGACAGAGTCGTTTGATTTCTGAGAGACGCATGGCTCGCGACACACCGCGTGCCTTGGCCTCGTAGCTCAGAGAGGAGGCGATGCCGCGCTCAGCTCCGGTGATGACGGGGCGACCACGGAGTTCCGGATGACGAGCCTGCTCACACGAGGCGAAGAACGCATCACCGTCGATGTGGAGAATGGCACGAGGATAC
>CAZHDL010000010.1:348-3857 GCA_964531045.1 uncultured Bdellovibrionales bacterium
AGATGGGCGAGAATTTTGGATTGGCCGGGACGAGAGCGATCTTGTTGTTGGTCAGGATATGATAGAACTTCATGGTCCATTTGCCATCGACACAGGCGATGACGATATCGCCGTGTTTGGGATCGCGACCACGCTCTACGAGGGCGGTGTCTCCCGGGAGGATGCCGGCATGTATCATGGATTGTCCTTTGACCTCGAGCATGTAGGTGGCTTCTCGTCGTGTGATGAGCCACTCGTCGAGTGTCAGTGTATCGAGCAATTCTTCTTCCGCCGGGGAGGGGAAGCCCGCTTCGATGATACCGAGCTTGCGGATGAATTGTTTTGTGTCTGCCATAGTTGTTTTACTCTATTTCATATATACTTACACTATACGTTACGCCGGGTCTGGAGTCAACTAGTGTGGCCGCAGTAAATCCGGTCTTTACAAAGTTTATTCTTTGGAGTATGCTAAAACGTTCGATTTTGAACATGAGGAGGAGTACACGTGAATCAGTACGAACGTTTAGGGCGGCGTCTGGCTCGAATTTCGCACAAAGAGTATCTGATGCACGGTTCTACGAAGCGTAAGCCACTTCATGGGCTGACTCCGCAGAAGCAGCGCATCATTTTTCCGAATAGACCGCAGCTCACGCGAACACGCGTCTATGCGACGGCTTATATTCCGATAGCGCTGGTGTATGCCATCATCAGGCTCCCATCGGAATATTGGGACTGGCAGCTCATCAAAACAGATGGAAATTGGATCATGTACTGTCGGATGCGCTGCGATGTACCAGTGTGTCACGGGTATGTCTATATAGTTCCTCGGAAGTCATTCAAGGAGCTGGGTGGTCCGTTGATTTGTTCCTCGTTTCGTCGGGTGTCATCAATCCGTAGAGTTCGGGTACCAGCGAGTACTTTGCGGTGGTTGATCGACCAGGGAACGGTCAGAATTGTGGACGCATACCCTGAACGAGAGCGTCAGTAGTGCACGACCTACGGGTACGGCACTTTTTTTGTGGTTTGACATCATGTGCGGTACTTGATACTGTGTTTGAGCAGATTTGGCAAGGGCGGTCGGATATCAAGACAGGGGAATGTTCCTGTCTTCCTGACCGAGGGAGTACTCGGGCGCTGCGTAGGATAGGTGAGAGGTTTTGAAAGCTACTTCCGGGTAGGCTGGAACCAACGTTGAAATATCACCCTGTCGCTGACGAAGGCACCACACCGGTGTGGTAGCCTGTACGTACCAAAATCTGTAGAGGGGGCGCTGGCATGACCGGTGCACCCTCTTCTCTTTTTCAAGCACTTTTTGATACTTCTCCCGAGAAAATGGTAGGATGAGAGGTATGACTCAAGACCAAGCCATTGCCATATTAAAGACCGGCGCCCACGTGTTTTTGACCGGGGAAGCTGGTTCGGGCAAGACGCATACTATCAACCAGTATACTGACTATCTCCGTGAGCACGAGATAGATTTTGCTGTGACCGCTTCGACCGGTATCGCGGCGACACATATTCATGGCATGACCATTCATTCGTGGAGTGGTATCGGCGTGCAGTCCGCACTCGATGACGAATCTCTCAAGCATATTGCCGACAATCGCTACGTGAGTAAGCGGATCAAAAAAGCCAAAGTCCTCATTATCGACGAGGTCTCTATGCTCGATGGGCGCGTTCTCACCATGGTGGAGCGCGTGTGTCGCAAGGTGCGCAAGCAACGGCTGCCCTTTGGCGGATTGCAGGTGGTACTGGTGGGGGATTTTTTTCAGTTGCCACCGGTGGCCGGCAAAGACAAACGACAGGCAGTGGAGTTTGCCTTTGATGCCGAAGTGTGGAATGTGCTTCGACCGACCGTCTGCTACCTGACCGAACAACATCGTCAGGAGGACAGTACGTTTCTTGGTATTCTTGCTGCCATCAGACGCAATGAATTTGATGAGGGGCACTATGAGAGTATTCGAGAGCGATTTATTACCCCGGCTGAATTGCCGGATGATATGACACGTCTCTATTCTCACAATCACAATGTCGATACGCTCAATGCGGCCGAGCTCAAACGTTTGCCCGGCAAGACCCACGCTTATACCATGGCACTGCGCGGTCCGGACGCGCTCACAAGTGCGCTCATCAGGGGCTGTCTGTCACCCGAGCGACTGGAGCTCAAGACCGGTGCGACGGTTATGTTTACCAAAAACAATCCGGGAGCAGGCTATGTCAACGGCACCCTGGGGACGGTCATTGGTTTTACCAGTGACAAGAAATATCCGATTGTTGAAACCACTGATGGTCTGAAAGTAGAGACCGAGCCGCTCGAATGGACGATCGCCGAAGGAGATGAGGTGTTCGCGAAAATTACTCAGATTCCACTTCGTCTGGCATGGGCCATGACTATCCATAAGAGTCAGGGCGTGTCACTTGATGCGGCGGTCATGGATTTATCCCAGACGTTTGAGTACGGTCAGGGCTATGTGGCGCTCTCGCGGGTGCGCACGCTCTCCGGTGTGCACCTCCTTGGGGTGAACGCGCGGGCTTTTCAGGTACATCCGGTAGTGCTCGCGGAAGATGCACGTTTTCGGGCCGCGTCGGAACGAGCCAGTGAAGAGTATAGTCAGCTGACCAAAGAACGTATTGCTGAGATGGAACAGAATTTCATCATAATCTGCGGTGGCAAGCAGAAGAAAGTAAAAAAAGAGAAGAGAGTGAACCCCGCAAAAATCCGTAAGACGGAATCGAGGGGCAAGGACGGACAGGGTGTCATGGAGATTATTCGGGAAAAGCACCCGCAGGCCTATCGGTCGTGGACAGACGACGAGGAGGCTGCGCTCAAAAAAATGTTTGAACGGGGCAAGCAGATGAAGGAGATGTCTGAAAAATTGGGACGCAAGCCGGGCGCTCTCCGCTCTCGTCTGAAAAAAATGGGACTCGTATCTGTGTAGCGCGTATGTATATTGATATTGCCGTCGGTCTCCTCATCGGTTGGGTGGTAGCCGTGTTGACGGGAGAACAAACGCTCGGTCTCATGCTCTTTGGTCTCGTAGCCACGCTTTCACCAGATTTGGATTTTTTGATTTGGCTCGCTCGGAACAAATGGCAGATCAACCAGTACGCTCATGAGCACCGTGATTTGTTTCACTTGCCCCTGATCGTCGGACTGGGTGGGGCACTCCTCATCGCGCTCTTTAGTCCGGTGTATGCCGCCGTCTGGTTTCTAGGAATGATGGCGCACTTCATTCACGATACTCTCGATGGCGGATTTGGCATCAAATGGTTGCACCCGTTTTATCACGGATACTTCACACTTGCCTCGTATAGTCCCAAGCGGCATTTTCGTACCAAGGAAGAACAACATGCCGCCGCTGCCATTCACGGGAATCCCAATTGGCTTGAAGAGCAGTATTTTCGTATCAATCCCAAGTTACTCTTTGAGTACGGATTGTTGGGAATAGTGCTTCTCGGTCTCTTGCTCTGGTATTGGTATTTTTCTTGACAGCGAGATTCTGATATGACTTGGTGGTTGTAAGTTTTTG
>CAZHDL010000010.1:3867-18037 GCA_964531045.1 uncultured Bdellovibrionales bacterium
GAAAGACGATGATGCTTTCTTTGGTGAAGCTCCTTTGGCGAGTGGAACATCAGAATTGGATGCTGAAATACCACGTACTTGTGAGTTGAAGAAAATTCAAGCACTCCCAGGAGAACGGAGACGGCTACCTTTGTTGACGCGAGAACAGGTCGAGAGTCTGATGGCACGCATCGCGGCGGGCGATGATCGAGCGAGAGATACCATGGTCCTGCATAATATGGGATTGGTAGTCTCTGTCGCCAGACGATTTCGGTGGAGCAGTCTGACATTTGAAGATTTGATGCAAGAGGGGATGATTGGCTTGATCAAGGCGGTGAATAAGTTCGATGTGAGTCGCGGCACACAGTTTTCTACCCATGCAATGTGGTGGATTCGTAGTGCTATCTCGAGAGCTATTTGCGAGACGGGACATTTTATCTACATCCCGGCCAACAAGCAGCAACTGGTACAGGATTTTCTTGAGTGTCAGGTGGAATTGCTGGAATCTGGAATTATTCCAACAGCCCGATTGCTTGCTGAAAAAATGGGGGTTACCGAAGAGAAAGTGAAAACCGCCCAGGCCATTCTCACGATGAATGGAACGCAGACATCATTTGAAGCTGCACTTCCTGGCTATGATGGGGATGTCACTTTGCATGACGTTACTCCGGACATTTCTCTTCCAAGCCCGACCGTCATGCTGCAAGCGAAACAGGAATTGCTTCTTGTGAAAGAGCGGGTTGAAAGCATGTTTCGCTTTATTCAGCGCACCTGTGGTGAGCGAGATAAGAATTTATTTCTCGTGCATTACGGATTCGATATTGGCTTGGATCAGCGCACGCTTGAAGAAACTGGGAATCACTTTGGTGTGACACGGGAACGAGCAAGACAAGTGTTGGTGCGGATTTGGAAGAAGAGTGATGGCTTTTTTGCTCAGGAGGATTTTGAGCGAATGCTTGCTGGCATCGTAGCGTTAGAAGAGTTAGCTGGCTTACAGGTGGATTGGAATCTTCAGCGAGATAGAGATGTAGCGCTGGCGTTCTTAGCAATGTTTCAAAGCACCGCCAAAGAAGCGTTGGGGAGTGATGACTTCGTTCTTTGTGCCTGTCATTATGGATTCAACCATGGCTATTGGTTGCAGTCAGAAGCGGAAACAGCAATTAAGTGCAATGTGACTTTCAATTCAGTGCGCGGAATGATTGTCCGTCTCTGGAAGAAATTGAAGCCATACTCTCAACATTTGACACGGAAAAAAGTCAGCCGTCTAATAACAGCTGTTCGTGTGACCAATCAATGAAGTGGCAATGACCGCAGTGAGACCGTTTCGAGGGAGCGGTCTTTTTTCTTGTTCGAACGGTATAAATTTGGAACCGTGATATACTAAAGGAGTTATCAGTAACTCCCTATCGGCTATGATGAAAAAAGGAAACCTTATCGCGTATTTCGCCCATAATCTGGCCATCGTCATCGGGCTCGTGCTCGTGTGGCGAGGAATCTGGCATCTGCTTGATGCTGCTGATTTTTTCTTTTTTGATGGCAATCCGCTGTACACGGCCATCGTCGGTATCTTTATCGGCCTGGCTATTCTCTACTTTCCCGACAAGGATTTGAAGGAGCTTGAAAAACTCTAATTGTTCTCCCATGATGCCGTCTCTGACATTTCGGAAGAAAGCTATTCTCGCAGGCCTGCTGTTTGTGACAGTGGGCCTGGTTGTTTTGTGGTCGCTCTCACCGTCACACGAGCGCAACTGGGAGTTTGGTCAGGAACAACTCCCTGTCTTTCGCACCGAGGGAAACACACTCATCGTCGAGCATTTCCGCAACTTTGCTTGGACGGGCGAGCTCACCGCCGAGAGTCGCTATGAGACACGACGGTTTGATCTTGCCCAACTCTCCGATCTCGATGTCTTCATTTCTCATTTCGATGACCTGGAGGGAATCGCTCATATCTTTCTTTCCTTTGGATTTTCTGATGGTGGGCATCTGGTCATATCGCTTGAATCGCGGCGTGAAGTAGGGGAAACGTTCTCGCCTTTTCGTGGATTGTTTCGGCAGTATGAGATCATTTACGTAGTAGGGTCAGAAGCTGATATTGTCGGGGCGCGGACCAAGTGGCGGGGCGAGCGAGTCTATCGCTATCCGACCGTGGCCACTCCCGAGCAGTCCCGTTTGTTACTCGATAGACTGGTGGAAGATATAAACGGTATTGCCGCCACGCCCAAGTTTTACAATACCCTCACCAACAACTGCACCAACGAACTGACGCGTCGCGTAGAAGATATGTCGACCGTCCAGTTTCCTCTGACGTGGAAGACGTTGCTTCCTGGGTATTTCGACGAAGTACTGTATGAGATGGGACTTATCAAATCGGCAGGGAGTTTCGCCGAGACCAAAAGAGTGCATCTCATCGACAACACGCTCGCTGATCCGCGGGAACCATCCTTCAGCCAGCACCTGCGAAACGCCGAGGGTTCTTGACAGGGGGTGTATACTGGAAGTGAAGAGAGTAACCTTTAACCACATTGCTATGGCAACAATACAAGGACAGCCGGAGAGCAAACGTGGCAAGCAGGATCCAAATCTTCTTTCTCACCAGAATGTCGGGTCGATGCACGAGGCCAGTCGTTTGGAGGGTAAGGTGAAAAACAGAGGCATCAAAAATCTCGGTCATCAGAAGAAAAAAGCCAAAGCCTGAATATGAAAAGACCCTGCGAGAGCGGGGTCTTTTGTGTTAGTTTCGGGCTCTTCTAGTTGCCTGATCCTCTTCTTGATCGAGAAGAGCGAGACGTTCCTTTTCGGCTGCTGGATTCTCAATGCCAGCGATGAGAACTTCCTTGGGAAAGGTGCGGTAGGCAGGATTCACACCGACAGCACTCTCATACAATCCCTCAAGGTCCTTTTGTTCTAATTTGTCGAGGGGGGTTTCCGTGACGTCTGGACCCTTTAGTAGTTCATTTTCAAATCCCATATCTTTGATGTAATGATGGATTAACTGGCACTAGTATAGCATTTTTTCAAAAATTTGCCTGCCTCCTTGCCAGAAGCCTCGACATCGGGTAGTTTTTTTATCCATTCGGCAAATTGCCCCTCTTTCCTCTGGGTGGTAGAATATATGTAACGAATGATGTAAGCCTATGAAAAAGATACAAAACAAGGGAGCAATCATCTACCAGACCAAATCTGGAGCTATTGAGCTTCGAGGTGATTTTACGCGTGAAACGCTCTGGGCCACTCAGGCTCAGATTGCAGGAATTTTTGGAATAGAGCGATCTGTTGTAACGAGACATATAGGAAACATTCTCAAATCTGCAGAAGTGAGTGCAAAAAGCAATGTGCAAAAAATGCACATTGCAAATTCAGATAAACCCGTCGCTATTTATTCGTTGGATATGATTTTGGCAGTGGGTTATCGGGCTAATTCTGCTCGGGCGATTGAGTTCCGTCAGTGGGCGACCAAGACCCTGCGTGCTCATATTGTTGATGGTTATACCATCAATCGTGCTCGTGTCGGTCAGAATTACGATGCATTCATGAAAGCTGTGGCCGACGTACGCGCGCTGCTTCCTGCTGGGATGCAGAGTGATAATCGGGCGTATTTTTAATAATTAGGAGAATAACTATGCAGAAATATACAGGAGGTTGTCGTTGCAAAGCGGTGCAGTATGAAGTGGAGGCCGATCTCGCTCAGACGTTTACGTGTAATTGTTCGTACTGTGAGCCAAAGGGTTTTATCATGGCCTTCGTCCCGGGTGCGAGCTTTACGCTGCTTTCTGGCGAGGAGATGCTCACCGAGTATCGATTCAACAAGAAAAAAATCGCGCATCTTTTTTGCAAAGTCTGTGGCGTGCAGTCATTTGGTCGTGGCACCGATGATGCCGGCAACCCCACGGTCATGATCAACGTCCGCTGCCTCCAGGGCGTCGACCTCACCACGCTCAAGTCGGGGATGTTCGATGGAAAGAATATGTAAACTTGGCTTGGAAGAAGCGAATGTTATGTATAGATCTTCGAAAAAGATTGAATCAAAAGGGTTGGCGGTTCTTCGTAAGGATTTGGATATATATCTTCGAGGACACGAGTTTGTTTACGCGAAATCTTTGAAAAGAAAGGTGTTTCTGAGTAAATGCCCGATGCCCTTTTGAAACGCAAGAAGACGCTAAAGAAACGACTATTATGTTTCGCGGTTGCGTGCGACGTATTGCGTTATGCTGACACCTGCGAAATGCGATTGAACGGCAAGAAGGAGAAAGAATTTTCTGTCGAGGGTATATCGGCTTGTGGCCGAAAAGTGGGAGTCCATCTTCGAGAAGAGCATACCGGTAAAGACAAAAAACTTTTCTTCGTCTCGTGCTTTTTTGAAGACAAATAATACGGGTAAAATAAAAAACCGCCCACTAGCTAGAGGGGCCGTTTTTTAGAATTATTTCTATCTTTGTGGAATGATTATTGCCCTCAAGGGGTAACCACAAACATATACTTTAATGTACCTATAGAATACACTATTTTAAGCACTTGTCAAGTGCTTATCAAGGTGAAGTTATGACTATTTACGTGTTTTTTTGGGAAGTTTGCCTCGGTGAATTTCCTCTTTTCGACTGTGGTGGTAGAATGTATGTAATGAGTTACGTAATTCACCCAGTGAAATTACGGAGTACCATTTCATGGGGTAGTTACGTATATTTTAAGTCGTAAACAACCGGTCTATGACGAAAAAAATAGGGGATAAGAGCGTGCGGAAGCTGACGAAGTTAGGGGGTAAATCAATTGGATTGACCCTCCCCATCGAATTGGTGCGCGAGCTCGGCTGGCGCGAGAAACAAAAGGTAGTGGTCAAAAGAGTGAAGGGTGGTCTCATGATTAAGGATTGGAAGGAATAATTTATGAAATCTCCAATACTAAACTCTCCGTATTTCGAACCCCTACAGCATTTTGGGTCTGATGATCGTGGTCTGACAGATGAAGTGCTCGCTTTTCGGCGTCCTAGTTCGACATATATACCAGTACCACGGGCAAAGACATCCAAGAAGCAGGCTGAACAGAATACGGCAGAGGGAGCATTTGGAAAAGAATTGCAGCGGGATAATGACTTTGTAAACAAGATAAGAGCCAAGCTGGCAGAGTGGCGAAAGGGAGGATATTCGGGAGTCACCAAGACGACTCGTGACTTGCTGACCTATTGGCAGGATGAGACTCGAGAGAACAAGTTATTTTTCTGTCAGATAGAGGCGCTAGAAACGCTCATCTATATCAATGAGGTCGCTGAAAAAGCAGGGGAGCACTGGATATTGAATGAATTGAAGACAGCGAACAAGGAAGCCAATCCAGAGCTTTTTCGTATTGCTTTCAAGATGGCCACTGGATCAGGAAAGACCGTTGTGATGGCAATGATTATTGCCTATAACACTTTGAATAAGATTCGCTATCCTCAAGATACTCGCTTTACAGACGCTTTCGTCATAGTCGCACCGGGCATCACAATTCGAGATCGGCTCAATGTATTGCAGCCGAACAATCCTGGTAACTATTACAAAGCACGGGGTATTGTCTCACATCAGGATTTTGAGCTATTGCAGCAGGCAGTGGTGCTGATTATCAACTATCATCAGCTCGAATTGCGCCAGAACCAACGTTTCCAGATGGGTGCAATTATGAAGGCTACTGGCCTGATTGATGAACAGGTAGTTAAGGAGAGTCCGAGCGCAATGGTGAACCGTGTGTTTAAGGCTGTAGCGAACAAAGCGCGAGTCCTTGTCATCAATGATGAGGCTCATCACTGTTACCGTGAAAAGCCGACTGAAGAGAGGTTAGCCGGCGAAGATCGGAAAGAAGCTGATGAAAATAATGAAGCGGCTCGGGTATGGATAAGCGGACTGGAGACGCTTTCAAAAAAGATGAATGTGAATGGTGTGATTGATTTGTCAGCGACACCGTATTTTCTCCGTGGTTCGGGGTATGATGAGGGCAAGCTGTTCCCATGGGTGGCAAGTGATTTTTCACTTCTCGATGCACTTGAGTCCGGCATCGTAAAAATCCCACGCCTTCCAGTTTCTGCCGACAACCTCACTAAAGAAGACGAACCTGAGTTTCGTAACCTTTGGTTACACATTAGCGACAAGCTTCCAAAAAAAGGGTTTAAGACTGGCGACTACAATCTCGACACAGTGCATTTGCCGAATGAACTTCATGAAGCACTCGAGTCGCTCTATGGAAGTTATGAAATTAACTATCGTAAATACGAAGAGTACCGAAAGAATGATCCTGCAGTGATGCCACCCGTGATGATTGTGGTCTGTAATAACACTACGGTTTCTGAGTTGGTATATCGATGGATTGCGGGTTATGAGCGAGAGACTGCGAGCGGATCTCTAAAGGTAGAAAAAGGTAACCTCGAGATATTCCGCAACGAGGACGGAGTGAGAGTGCTCGATAAACCGAATACTCTCTTGATTGACAGCGCTCAGCTTGAAAGCGGAAAGAACATCAATGATGAGTTTAAGCGAATTTTCAACAGAGAAATTGAAGACTTCCGGAAAGAATACCGACGTCGCTTTGTCGGTCGTGATGAACCGACAGACGAAGAGTTGTTGCGAGAAGTGATGAATACAGTCGGAAAGCCAGGTAAGCTAGGAGAGAACATTAAATGCGTTGTCTCTGTATCGATGCTGACGGAGGGTTGGGATGTGAACACAGTGACGCACATCCTCGGTATTCGGGCATTTTCAACGCAGTTGCTCTGTGAGCAAGTAGTTGGTCGGGCATTGCGCCGAGTTGATTATTCGGTCAATGAGGACGGTCTTTTGAGTCCTGAGTATGCTGAGGTGTACGGCGTGCCTTTTAGCTTCTTGCGACCTGGCAAAGATGGTCCACCGCCGGAACCGCCGAAAGTCATACACCGAGTCTTCGCTATTGAAGAAAGGGAGAAATACGAAATTACCTATCCTCGTGTCGATGGGTATCGTTATGAAATTGATGAGGATAAACTTGCTGCTCGCTTTACTGAAGAGTCTCAGACGATTATCGAAAACGAACCTACAGAAGTCACTGTGGGTGGTCCGATTGGCGAGGAAGCAACAGAGGGTCTGGAAAAAATTAAAGAGCGTCGAGAAGGTGAGGTGGTCATACGCCTGACACAAGGCCTATTGCGTCGCTACTTTACTGATGCCGACGGTACGGAAAAGTATTGGCTCGGTCCACAACTGATGCGTATTGCCAGCGAGTATGTGGCAAAACATGTCGCTCTAAAAGATCGAATGGTAATTGGGTATCTGACTGTCGGAGAGTATTTTTCGGGTGCACTGACAAAGATACATCAAGCCATTGTCATGGAAAATCTGGCAAATGGAAAGGCACGAAAGGTGCTCCCGATTCTCGCTCCGTACGATACGATTGGTTCTACTCGCTATGTTGATTTCATCACGACAAAGCCAGTTCAAGAAACCGTAAAGAGCCATATCAATTATGTGGTTGCTGATACGGAGGAATGGGAACAGGGGGTAGCAAAGCGGCTCGAGCAGATGCCGGAGGTATTGGCATTTGTGAAGAACCAGAATCTTGGCTTCTCTATACCCTATGAACACCAGGGCATAACGCACCAGTACCTGCCGGACTTCATTGTGAAAATAGAAACGCCTGACAAGCAGATACTAAATCTTCTCATTGAAGTGACCGGGAAGAAGGACGACAAGAAAATGCTGAAGGTAAAAACTACTCGCGATCTATGGATACCGGCGATTAATAATGCGGAAAAGTTTGGGCGATGGGAAGTTCTGGAGATACAAGATATCCATGAAACACAAAATCTTATCCGTGCCGTTGTGGCAGGCGTAAAGATACAATAAATATATGGCAAGAAAAAAGACTGTATTTCCGACAACAGCTGCTCCGGTGGAGAGCTACAAACACGCCGGAAAGCGGGTACGCATCCCTACGCAGGAAGAGTCAGTCAAACTTTCGCCTCGAGATAAACGACCAGAGAAAAAGAGATACGCCTACGATCCATCCATGAATCCTCGCCTTGAGTGGGCCGGGAAGGCGGAGTCGGGTGCAGAGTTTGGCGTGGCAACAGTACCTATTTATGTGCAAGAGAAGATTGCACCGGAAGCTCTCATCGCTCGGCTGAAGGCGGGTATGGATAATAATCCGCAAATGCAGCTTTTTGGAGAGACTGCCTATGAACAGATGGGGAAAGCTGTAGACTTTTATAGACACGAAGACAACTGGCAGAACAGAATGATCCTTGGTGACTCATTGTTGGTGATGAACTCTCTGCTCGAAAAGGAGGGTATGCGTGGGCGCGTGCAGACTGTCTACTTAGATCCGCCTTACGGGATTAAATTTGGTTCTAATTGGCAAGTATCAACACGGAGAAAGGAAGTGAAGGATAATAAGCTTGATGATTTAGTACGGCAGCCAGAACAAATAAAAGCCTTCCGTGATACTTGGGAACTTGGTGTGCATTCATACCTATCTTATCTTCGGGATCGATTAATCACTACTCGAGAGCTTCTTTCAGAGACAGGCTCTTGCTTCGTGCAAATTAATCACGAAAATGTACATCTTGTACGAACATTGATGGACGAAGTTTTTGGAAGCGCAAACTTTGTTAGCCAGATCATATTTACAAAGACCACAGGTCAGGCAACAAAACTTCTCTCAACGAATGGTGACTACATACTTTGGTACGCGAAAAATATATTGTTGGTTAAATATAGACAACTTTATCTGGAAAAAAGTACGAGTGATCTTGCAAGTTATAATTTGATTGAAAATGTTGAAACTTTTGCATACAGGAAGCTTTCTCTAGAAGAAAGGTCCAATAATTCAGAAATTCCCTCAGGCTGGAAAATATTCTCTGCCCAGAATTTAAGGTCTCAAGGCCACAGTTCTACATCAAGCGAACCTTTTGAATTTCAAGGTAAAAAATACATTTGTGGTCCCGACCATCACTGGAAAACTACTGTTCGAGGTCTGGAAAAGTTAGTTGAGAATAATCGCCTCATTGCTTTTGGCAAATCATTAAACTACAAAAGGTACCTTGAGGATTTTCCGGTCGTTCCTATAAATGATGTCTGGGATGATACGGCAATTGCAGGATTTTCGGATGAAGATAAAATATATGTTGTTCAAACAGCAAAAAAAGTGATTCAACGATGTTTGCTTATGACCACTGATCCGGGCGATGTAATACTTGATCCAACTTGTGGTTCCGGAACTACGGCATATGTTGCAGAGCAATGGGGTCGCCGTTGGATTACTACAGATACTTCTCGCGTAGCATTGGCGCTTGCTCGAACACGCCTCATGACGGCTAAGTTCCCTTACTTCAGGCTGAAAGAGGATAAGAATATATCAGCTGGCTTTGAATATAAGACAGTGCCGCACATCACCCTTAAGTCTATTGCGAATGACGAACAATCGGATCAAGAAGTTTTATATGATCAGCCACTTGAGAATAAGGATATAGTGCGAGTCGCCGGACCCATGACGGTAGAGTCATTATCGCCACATCGAATCACTGATGCACAGGAAATGATTTCCTCAGAGCGATTCGTGGAGACAGTAGTCACTAACCTTCGCTCAGCGGGTGTCCAGACTGGTCAAAAGGGAGCACGAGTAGAGTTTGAAAATCTAGATATTCTGCCGTCTGGTCCGGAGGTGCAGGCTGCAGGGGAATACAAAACAGAGAGTGGCCTCCAGAAAGTAGCTGTAGCTATCGGTCCGGAATTCGGAAGCATTGATGATGATTTCATTTTGAGTGCGGTATCGGTCGCAAAGCGCTTTGCAAAGCTACTTGTTGTGGCTGCGACATCGTTTGATGCATCGGCCTTTTCTGTCGGAGAAGAACAGGATGGAATCCGTGTCATGCGGGTTAAAATAAACCCGGACCTTTCGATGGGTGATCTGCTCAAAAAGACCGGTTCGGGCAACCTCTTCATTGCCTTCGGTGAGCCACAAGTCGAAGTGAAGGAGAAGAAAGATGGTATTACAGTCGAAGTGAAGGGTGTTGATGTCTATGATCCTGTGAAAAGCGAAATTCGTTCATCTGGTGGCGGTGACCCGGAGCATGATATAGCAGCGTGGTTCATCGATACAAACTACAACGGTGAGGCTTTCTTTGTGTGCCATGCGTATTTCCTCGGCGGCAATAAGCCATACGAGAAGCTGAAAAAGGCACTCAAAGCAGATATACCAGAAGATGTGTGGGAAGAGCTCTACTCGACTGTTTCAAGGTCATTTCCGAAGCCAGTAACCGGCAAGATAGCCGTAAAGGTTATCAATCACTACGGTGACGAGGTAATGAAAGTTATTAATATATAAAAAGATTGGTATGGCTACAGAAATAGACAAGCAAGATTTGATTGCAGAATCTAGTTCTATTGTTTCGGCCGTGTCCGCGACTGAGGCTTTTCTTTTAGCTGTGGAGGCAAAAACAGAAGATATGGTTCATAAGCGACTTCTAAAAGCAGCTCGTGGCACGGATCCATTTTCAAGTCTTGAAACAGAGCTCCGATCCGTTATCACCGAAATAATTTATGCGGATTAGTGGCATAAAAATTGCTGGCTTTCGAGGATTCAATGAGGAGAGGTCAATAATCTTTCACGATAAATTAACCGTTATCTCGGCTCCTAACAGCCATGGTAAAACAAGTATTTCTGAGGCGTTGGAGTTTTTATTGTATGGAAGTACCTCAAAAGTAGATAAAGCCGATGCTAAAGACGAGTATAAGGACTCTTATCGAAATCGGCATTTTCCTTCTGACAAGCCTGCTTACATTGAAGCTGTAATGGTGGTGCCGCAAGGAGATTCGAAAGTATTGCGTGTCGAACTGGACGAGAGTGGTACTACCCGTCGCTATATTGATGGAACGGCTGTAAGCGTGTGGTCGTTTGAGTCAGAATCGAACCAGGCGGGTCGCCCATTCGTACTGCAACATGCATTAAAAAATCTCCTGCTTGTACCGCCTGTGGATCGTTTCAAGGGTTTTGCTCAACTACTTGGGTTGAATGAGGTAGATAATATCTCGCGAGCCCTTGTAAGTCTTTGCACTAAGCCTAATGCCAGTGTCCCGGATGAAGCAGTGGCGTTGGAACAAGAGTTTGATCGTATTAAAACAAAACTTAGCCTGACTCAAAACCTTAAAAATGTAGCTGTAGAATTGGAGAAAGGAAAAAAAGGTATAGAACATGCCTATGTGGAATTGGCGAAATACGCAGATACACTTCTGAGCGCTGAGCCAGAGTCTAGCGGAACAAAAGTTGAGAGGCTAGAAAGAGTCCGTGCCAGTATGGCTAGTAAGGTATATTCAGGTGAGATCACTGTAAAAAGACCTTCTGTTATTGATCGTGAGCAACTGTCGGAGTATCGTACCGTACTAACATTAGAAACAGAACCAAGATTTTTAGATGACTACGCAAGTATCTGTGTTGCCGGAGTAGAAGCTCGCTTGCAAAAAGAAGCGAGTCTTTTACAAATAGGAAGTGACTTAGTGGTGGGATCTGATCATTTGTGTCCGCTCTGCCTGCAACCACTGGATGCTGCTGCAGAGGCAAGAATTCATAGTCGTCACACTGAATGCCAGGCAACTATCGAAAAAGAGACGGGGCGAAAAGAATCTCGGGAAAGAGTGTCGCGTACGGTAAGAAATCTAAGGAATGCGCTCACTCGACATCAAAACAAGATTAGTGAGCCAATACTGGGCTTGGTTATTGCGATAAAACCGGAAAATGAATCTCGTATTATTGAGCTAGTAGGGGGTATTGCCTCGGAAACAGCAAAAAACTTTCGTTCGGCAGCTTCAGCTGCTAGTGCTCTACAATTACGCTTAAACGATTCTTTAACCGAAGTAGAGCATGCACTGACTTTATGTGAGAGTGCTTTGAAAGAAAATAAAGCTGAACTGATTCAAGCCGAAAATCTTGCTCGTGTTTTACATGCGTATGTTAGTGCAGCTGATGAAGTTTCGGCGAATATACCTCAACTAGAGATTGATACGATTGAGTCAGTACGAATATTTCGGCGATCGATTGATGCTCTAGCGGGTACCGCGGAAATAACTGTTTTGATAGAGGCAATAGAGAAACAGGATGTAGTAAAACGGGGGGCTGCAATTCGTGATGTGCTGAATGATTTGAAGTTACTCAAAAGAGATGTTGAGCAAACACTTGCTGAGACAATGGAGAACATGATGAGTAAAGAGTTAACCGATCTTGTAATGAGCTGGTATACACGCATTAAAACCAATGGAGATCCCGAGGTTCACTTTTCTGGTTTTTCGATGGCTCGATCCAAGACGGGAGATTTCAAAAGTGGTAAGTTGGCAATAAAAGCTGAGTCTTATGGAAAACCTCTTGCAAGTGCGGTTTCGTCATTGAGTGAGTCCAAGTTGAATGCTCTCGGACTTTGCGTAAGTATCGCTAGCGCTATACGCCATGCAGGGCCATGGGATTTTCTCCTTATCGATGATCCGATACAGTCATGGGACGATGAGCATGAGGGTCAATTTGTGAATGTGCTCCGTGACCTCATTGATGATGAAGGAAAGCAAATCATTGTCCTTACCCACAAGTCGGATTGGGCCAACCGTGTATGTGACGGTTGTCGATCTATAAATGGCAATCTCTATGAAATCACTGGCTATGCAAAAGATGGTCCACAGATTAACCAGTTAGAGTGGGCGACCCTAGAAAATAGACTTAAAGAAGTAAATGCAATCATTACTGATAAATCTGCGCCTTCTGTGCGTGTTCAGCAAGCGGAGGAGGAACTGCGTCATATAGCATGTCAGTTAGCAGAAAGAATCGCCTTGAAAAAACTTGGCCGTTCGGTAAGTGCTCACAAAATGAACAGCACAAGCGTAAGGGGTATCCTGATATCTGCCGGTGCTCCTGTAAAAGAAACAGATGAATTGTATGCTGTTCATTCTGCATCCGATGATTCTCATCATGGTCCAGAAAGATACCAGGCGAGGGTCCAGAGGGTGCGTGTTGGCCTCGCTGCAATATATAAAATAAAGGATTGGCTTGAGACCTAGTAAAAACTTTACTTAAACCACAAAGGAGAAAAAAAGCAGATACCTATCGACAGTCCTATATACCTTCGGATTTGTTGGTATCGGGTAGTTTCATGGGATGAATTACGTAATTAATTACATATATAATGAGCGGGCATCCTATCTATCTCGGCGATACGATACAAGGGGAGCGGTTGGCACTCGATTTTGACGAAGCAAAAATCCGCTTTGTATTACTTGCTGGTATGGCTGGATCTGGCAAGAGTGTTTTTGCTACTCATCTGTATCGAGAACTCATGGCCACGTATGCGCCAGCAGTGCTTGGGTTTGTATTGATGGATATGACGCGGGTGAGTTTTTCTGATTGGGACCCAGCGTATCTCACTCAGCCAGTGATCACTGATTCTGATGAAGCGTTCGAGGTGTTAGAAAATCTAAAAGACGAGGAGCGAATGATTTTCGTTCACATCGAGGAGTGTGACATGGTGTATCGTGATCGCGCTCGCTTCGAGAAAGCTATCGAAAGAATTCTCAATGAGAATAAGAATATCTACATTGTCTATTCCACCAGTCGGATCGATCCGGCCTATCTCACCGATTGGCTCGAAAAATATATTGACATGAAAGTCGTTTTTCGAGTCGCCAACCAACTTGATTCACGCCTCCTCCTGGGAAGTGATGTCGCATTTCATTTTCGAGAGCAAGGAGAGCGTATGATTTCCTATGGTGAAAAACTGATGCAGTGCCAACCTATTTTAGAAGCATGAACGTATGAATATTTATCTCGACGTTGATCGGGTGCTACTCACAAGGGAGGGAAGACTCGTTACTCATTGCGAGGAGTTCCTTGAGTTTTTCACGACACACTACACTGTGTACTGGTTCACGGTGCATTGTCGGAATGGCGAAAACAATGTCATGGAGCACATCATGCGAAAGAATGAGGTATCTGAAAAGATGCGAGATTTGTTGCAAAAAGTACAACCGACAACGTGGCAGGATATTCGGACCGAAGCTATCGATTTTTCACAGGACTTCGTGCTCTTCACCGATGTCGTGACCTTTGAAGAAAAAACGGTACTCTTGGAAGAGAACGCCTTTTTTCGTCTGCACGAGATAGATTTGCAGAAGGACCCTGACCAGTTGGCAGATATGTCTGCTCTCGGCTATACCAGAATGCT
>CAZHDL010000010.1:18047-19932 GCA_964531045.1 uncultured Bdellovibrionales bacterium
CGTTTAGTGAAGCTGAGTTTGCGTTGATCCGAAAAGGCTTTGAGTCGGACCAGGGAATGGATGAACGCTGGCGATTCCAGTTTCACGACGATACGCTGTATATCATGCGCCATTGGTCAGGATGGATCAATTACAAACTGCGCTTTCGATGGGAGAAGGGTGTATGGAGAAGTACAGTAGTGTACCTGGCTCAGGATCCTGATGCTGAGAGAGAAATACGAGAAGTGACGTTTGAGGAAAAGAACTTTCACGGAGTATTCATCGTGTGGCTGATCGAGAAATATCTGTTTGGGAACAAACGGGATTTTCTCGTTGACTCATCGTGGTATCAAACAAAACTCAAGATAGCGATCGACTCGATTCATGGTTATGATCACTGGCGGGGAGTCGAAGAGCGCGGTCACTATATCGCCGAAAGGAATGGGGCGGATAAAAAGGTAGTGAGTGCCTTTGCCTTCACTCATGATATTGGCAGAATGGCCGATTCCAAAGAGCCTGGTCATGGGCAGTGGAGTACTGACATCATCCGAGAATTTTTTGTCGCTGAAGTTTTCGATCTTAATACTCGTCAGTATGAGCAACTACTCCAGGCGGTAGCGGAACATGATATCGAGACAGCGCAGAGTAGTGATATCACTGTACAGACCTGCTGGGATGCGGATAGATTGGATTTACCGAGGATCTATGTGTTTCCGGACAAAAATCGTTTATATACTGAAGTCGGAAAATCAGAAGAAACATTCCGTCATTTTCACATCGGAAAGAAATAAAACTGCATCTTTAAAAAAAATATATGTACGAAGAAAAACTTATTTCATTTCTCCGAGGGACTGGCTCGGATGGCCAGGGGAGGTTGCATGCGGATATTTTGAAGTTTTCTGATGAAGAGTTGGAAGAAGTCCATGACTATATCCAGTGGCTGTTTCCGCTTCGTGAGAAGAGCATGGCCGTGCCGGACTCGCCAGTGCTTGAGAGGGAAGAGATAGTGGGGCAACTCCGGAGCGACACAGAAGTGCGTGCGAATATGCTCCGGGCACTAGAACGAATGAAGCGTTTCTATGGAGACAGTGACCATTGGCTCGAGCAGGGGGATCACAATCACCTGCGTATCACCCGCATCCTCAAGTCGCTTTGTCTCCTCGGACTGCGCCAAGAAGCCATCAATTTCCACAACTTCATCCTCCAAAGAGTCGAGTCCGCCCAACCCGTCACCGAAGAATCCCTCGCCCACTGGCAAAACAGTATTTCCCTCAACTCTCCCACTACCCCCACTCCTCCTAACTCTGTCCCCAAGAATGTACCATAATTCCACGGCCGTGGAATTATGGTACATTCTGTTTTCTGGGATGATTTTTTCCTTAGTGTGAAAAATGGTATAGAATGAGGGCAAAGAAATGAGTATGTACAAGTTTGGTCCGGTACAGCAAAAAATTCTTCTTATCGTAGCGGGTGGAGTTTCGCTTGGTTTTGAGACCTCGTCGATTCGATACTACCGAAAATTGCGTTTACTGTGGAAGGGCTGGAAGGAAATTGATCAGCGACACTTCAATCGATCGGTACGGCGTTTGGTGGAGCAGAAGTTGCTGGAAGAAAAAACATCCAGAGACGGGTCTGTGCAGATGGTACTGACCAAGGAGGGGAGACAGCAAGCTGCACGCCTGAATCTTTTTGGTCAAACGATACGTTTCAAAAATCCGAAAGAGTGGGATAAGCAGTGGCGGATTATTATGTTTGATATTCCGGAAGAGAACCGTTCATTTCGGGACATCTTGCGTGACCATCTGCGGGAGCTCAAGTTTTATAAGTTGCAGCACAGTGTTTTTCTTTCACCATATCCATATGAGAAGCCGCTCACTGAGTTGGTAGAGTTGTATGGGGCGCAATC
>CAZHDL010000011.1:0-1074 GCA_964531045.1 uncultured Bdellovibrionales bacterium
GATACGACAAGTGCAGAACCTACGGGCCTGCGCTTTTTCTTTGTTCAAAATAGTGGTTGACATGGTTTCGAGGACGTGGGAGAATACCTACTGCGTTATATATACATACGAGAGGAAAGAAGTCCTTGCCAGGGCTTTTTTTGTTCCTCAAAACTAAGAGAAAAGAAAAATGAAAAAATTTTTATCCAATCGTTATTCCACCCAGAAGCACATTTTGTTGTCGGATCTTTCTGATGAAAGTCACGAATCTCTTTTGGGTGTCTTGCCAACTCTCCTGTTTCTCTACAGTACCGGAATAGTATTTTTCCTCTTTAGTATAGTGCTCGTAACGGCACTGGCATTTTTAGTGGGGATACCAATAACGCCCTACCACTTCGGGGCTGCATTGTTCTTGATGGCGGTACTCTTTGCTCCATTTTTTTCTCGGGTGCTGGGAGAGTGGCAGTGGAAGTCATTTCTCGTTGTTGCGGTGTCTCTCGTGGGAACGGTTCTTGTTTCGCTCTGGCTGGCCGGGAGTCTTTTTGACTTGACCTATGATGGTCAGGGATACCATCAAGATACGATTGTCTATCTGAGTCAGGGGTGGAATCCGTTTTATGAAGCGTTGACTCCAGAATCGACGGCCGGATTACCGAGATGGAAATGGTTGAATTCCTACCCGAAAGGATCGGAAGAAATTTCAGCGGTTCTCTATGTTGTTACGGGTCACATCGAACAGGCAAAAGCCATCAATTTTTTGATGATTTTTATGGCGTTTGGTTTTGTCCTCAGTCTTCTTCTTCGGATGAAACAATTTGGCGTTGGGCTTTCTCTTGCGATTGCGACGCTTCTGGTGTGGAATCCTATCGTCGTGACGCAGTTGTTCAGTTTTTACATAGACGGACAATTGTATCTGGCACTGCTCTCTATCATGGCACTGCTCTTGACGCTCTATGTCACACACAAAAACTACTTCTTGGTGCCGCTCACTCTCCTCATCGCTCTGTCGTGGAATCTCAAATTGACCGGGGTTCTGTACTCCGTATTTTTTGTTGCAGCCTTCTCAATTTTATTTTGGTACAGCGAAAAAGTTTT
>CAZHDL010000011.1:1084-19871 GCA_964531045.1 uncultured Bdellovibrionales bacterium
AAAAGTTTTGTTCTTGTTTAAGAAAATCCAGGTGGGACTCTTGGCGTCCGTGCTCGCTGTCGTCGTCATCGGTTTCAATCCGTACTTTACGAACTTGATTCGGTTTCATGATCCTTTTTATATGCCGACCGATAAGACCGAATTGGTACAGGTGAATATTCCCGGAAATTATTTCGATCTTACACCGGTGGAGCGTTTGCTCTTTTCCGTGTTTTCCAAATCCGATAATGCCAAAGGCGTTGGAACAGAAGGGGAGCTCAAATGGCCTTTTACGTACGAGGCATGGGAACTCAAGGAGTTTACCAATCCCGATACCAATGTCGGAGGGTTCGGACCACTGTTTGGAGGCATCATTCTCCTTTCGCTCCTCGGTATTGTGGCGCTTGTGGCGAGCAGTGCCTACAGTAGAGAGCAAAAGCAGGCCCTGTACTTCCTTCTTCTGACCGTTTTTATCTCGTGTCTTCTCATCCCGCCTGCTTCCTATGCCAGATATGTACCGCAATTTTGGCTGTTTCCCGTTATCGTCTGTTTGTATGCCTTAGCCGGGCGAAGAATATTCTTGGTTCTGATAGGGGCGGCGCTGCTCGTGTTTCTCGTTATTAACAATGCGCTTATTTCCCGTGAATACCTGCAGTTCAATTTTGAAACATCGACGCAACTTCGGGAGAATCTTCATCAGCTAAAACAACAATCGGAAATCAAGCCGCTAGAAGTGAGCTTCGGGGTATTCAGACAGAACAAGATTCGATTCGCCGAGGCGGGGATTCAATTTGAAGAATATTTTGAGTTGCCGTGTGAGGCAGCACGGCAGAAGCGGGTACTCATTGTCGAGATTCCCGAGTCGGTTATTCAAATTTGTAAATAATCTATGACGTTTATCATACTGTCGGTGTTGCCGTTTCTCATGGTGCCGATTCTTATCGCGTTACTCGACTATATCGCCTTGATACGAGCGCGCCTGGGCAGCAAGCACGTACATGATCATACTACGATTGAACACACTGATTTCAGCGTGCTTGTCCCTATCTTCGGTGATCTCTCCTACCTCAAGAACGTTGAATTTTTGAGTCAATACGGAGAGAAGGTTATATTGTGCACGACACTCAAAGAAACGGCCGCATTTAATCAAGAGATCGATGCTATTGCTCAACAGCATCGATTTCGAGTACATCGTTCCCATGTACCCGTATCGAGTCGTCTGTCCAAGCCGAATCCGTGGCGCTTGTTTTCGAATACACTGCAGGCGAGTGATGCCATGTCGGAGAAACAGGCTGCCTGGGAACAACTCCTCCATGATGGTTTGGAAGTGGTGCAGACGGAATACTGCATCTTTATCGATGGTGATACCGTTGCCAAAGAGCCATTTACGAAGCTCATCGGTTTGATGCGAGAGCGCGATTTTGATTTGGCCTCTGTCCGCGTACTCGCTTCCAAACAAGAGACAGTCATGGAACGGTTGCAGAGTTATGAGTACGAGCTCGCTATGGACGGTCGACGACTCTATCCGTGGCTGACATCGGGGGCCGGCGTAGTCATCCGCACTCGGGTTATTCGAGATATCATGAGCCATCACTCACTCTTTTTCAGTGGCGGCGATATCGAGATTGGTAAACTGGCCGGTTTACTCAAATACAAAACGGGGCACTTGTTCTTTGAATTTTATACGGATGTACCAGCGACATTTCGTGCCTGGTTCAAGCAGCGGCTGGTCTGGTCGGGCGGCGGCTTTCGTCATGCTATCGTGAATTTCTACAGTTACTCTTGGCGGCACCCGATATTTTTTCTGTACTTTACCGTATTGGTGTACGGCGCCACTCCGCTCCGGTGGTATGAACTCCTGGTGCATCCTACTGCGCTTCCGATGGTGATTGCTATTTACTGGGTGCTGACGTATATTTTGCTTTGGAGGCGGCGTTCATGGTATCTCCTGTTGATTCCCTTTTATTCGCTCATTCAGATCATGATTATTTTGCCGCTTGGTATTTATATGTATTTTCGAATGGCGCTCCATTCTGAAAATGTGGGGCTGATCCGACTGCGCGAGCGAGGTACTTAGTCTAAGTCAAGAAGCAATGAAACTTTTCCTTATTCTTGCAGTCGTCATCGGAATACTCTTCACTGTCTTTTCTGTGGCTAACCAGAAGAAAACACTGGTTTTTCCGCTAGAGATCTTTCAATCTGACGAAGTGCGTTTGGAAATGATACGGATGACGGCGTGGTTGTGGGTGTCACCGGAACGGTTGCGGAGTGAAGAGATGCAGAATATGCTCGTGCGAGCACAAGAAGAACGCATCAGTACGATTTATGTGTATGCCGATGACGTGCTGGCATTTTTTCCTGTTGTCAAAACAGCGGATCCGGAAGCGTCCGCGCGATGGAATGAAAAGACCAAGGAGTTTATAGCAGGAGCACACCATAGTGGCATCAAGATTCATGCTCTTGGCGGCGCACCGAAATGGGCGTATCGGCAGCAACATACCGAGGCACTCAATTTTTTTGAATATATCCTCTTGTACAATCGCAGTGTTGGTCCAGAAGAGCGATTTGATGGCATTCAGTTTGATATTGAGCCGTATGGTCAGGACAATTATCCCGGCAATGAAACAAAGGCACTTCAGTCGTACATGGAGGGTGTGCGGAAGATTCTTGAAAAGTACGATGGCGTAACAGCAAACAGTGAAGCGCCCTTCGAGTTAGGATTTGCTGTTCCGTATTGGTTTGATGGCGAGGATAAAAAGTCGATTATTGCTCTCGAAGGTATGGAGGAGAAAAAAGGAGTCAGCTTACATCTGCTCGATATGTTGAATACGAGAAAGGATACATACATGGCGATTATGGATTATCGCAATGTAGCAGATGGTATAGATGGATCCATTGCCCATGCTCGAGGGGAGATGGAGTATGCAGCGGCCTTTGCTCCCAACGTGAGTATCTTCATCGGGCAGGAAATAACGGACGTACTTCCTGCAAAGGTTACCTTTCATGGAAAGGGAAAGGAGGCCCTGAAAACAGAATTGAAAAAGATTACGAAGGCCTTTGGCCGGCAGGCGGTGTTTGGCGGCTTCGCCATTCATACTCTGGAGCGGTATGTGGAATTTGAGTAGGGAAAAAGCATAAATATTTTTTTACATTCAATTCAAGATACAGTATGATGAGAGGGTATACAAACAAAAAACTATGAATGAACTCTTTCGAAAAATAGCGCACCGCGCTTCACTCCTCGTTGGTTCGCCGCTCGCCTTTATCGTCGCGGTTGTCATCGTCTGTCTCTGGGCATTTTCCGGAAAAATCTTTGGCTATTCGGATACCTGGCAGCTCGTCATCAATACCGGTACGACCATCTTGACCTTTCTCATGGTGTTTCTCGTTCAGAATACACAGAACCGCGATGGCAGAGCCATGCAGCTCAAACTCGATGAGCTCATCCGAGCCCACAAGTCTTCACGGAATCAGTTGATTGATTTGGAGAATCTTTCTGATGCAGAAATGGAAACGCTTCACATGCAGTTTCAAAAGTTGCATGAAAAGGCGATGAGTCGGAAAAATCGCACGACTGCTTAGGATGCTTGAGGGGGAGTAGGAAGAGTGGCTGTAGAGCCGCTCTTTTTTTGTATGGCTGCAAAGATACGCAGCCCAGTCAGGCCAAAGACAAGAATGGCAGAGAGGCTGTAGAGCCAGATCATCCACCAGGTATCAGAATCGGTGCCGGAGAGAAATCCGTGTGCCAAAAAAAGAATATAGGTAAGAAAGCTTGAGTAATGAAGTACGCGCCACTTTTTGAGAGCAATCCATTTGCCTTTGAGCTCAGACGAGAGAATGAGGGCGGCTATGCCATAGAAGGCGACCGTGCCGATACCGACAGCATAGCGCAGGTCATACCCAAGATTGGAAGTGAAGTCTCGTGCGAGCGTAAAAGGAATCAGTCCCTCGGAAAGGGTGAGATGAAAATAGTCGTCAAAAGTAAAGCTTATGATGTGTCCCACGACAGCAAGGAATGCCATCCAAGAAAAAAAATGATGCATCTCGTAGTTTAAGGCAGGAGGCAGGAGGCGGAAGACGAGGCGGGTGGTCATGAGGAGGCCGTTGACAATGACGAGCGTCAGGAGGATAAAAGCGAGAATGCCACTGGCACGGCCGATAAACCAAGCAAGCGAGGCAGACTGCGTGATTGCTTCGGTGACAACCTGCGTAGGGTGGCTCGCGGCACTGAGGGGATTGGTGCCAGCCATAATTTCATCACCATCAGAAACCAGGTCGCTATCGGTGTCTGGACTGGCAGGATCAGTGAGGTAGGTCTCTGTTTCGGCTTGGTCGGTCAATCCATCAGCATCACTGTCCTTCAAGGCAGCCTGCAGCGGCGAAGTGGTCCACAACAGAGAAATGATGAAGAGGGCCAAGAGGGTACTAGTGTGTTTTCCAAACATAGGGTTCTGCATAACGATTTATACTGACACGACCGGCACTGTCTATGAAAATGGCTGGGACAGCCTCTGCCTCAGCAAGAAGTGGTGCCTGGTTTTTTCCTGCGATGAACAGTGTTTTGGCGAGGATATCCGCTTCTGTGGTGCTCTTTGCGATGACGGTGACGCTTTGATAATCGGGAACGGCGCTGTCCTGTGTCCGTGGGTCGATGAGATGATGTTTCTCTGCCTGGCCTTGCTTCCAGTGGCGACGAGTGCGTCCGGAGGTGGCAACGGCCATGTCATGGAGGAGGAGGGTGGTCATCTCTTGCTGTGGATCCGGATGCTCAACATCGATGGCCCAGTAAGGATATCCTTCTTTGATATTGCTGCCCTTGGCAAAAATATCGCCACCGGCATCAATGAGAAAGTGCTCAAAGTGAAGTGAGAGAAAATCGGCGACTCGGTCTACGATATATCCTTTGCCGATCCCTCCGAGATCGATGAAGAGGTCTCTTGGTTTGGTGACCGTCAGTGTGGCGTGGTCAAGGTGTACCTGAGAAAAACTGCTTTTGTTGGCAGGGGCTTTGAGCGAGGGAGTGCTCGTGTATCCTATGTGCTCGAGCGCGGGCAAAATACTGGGGTCAAAGAGACCGCTGGTAGAGAGATAGAATTTCTGTGCTTGGGAGAGGAGGTCAAACAACTCAGGGGAAACGACCCCACCCGCACTCTCATTGAATCGGTGGAGCTCGTTGTCTGTTTTGAAACGACTGTATCGAGCTTCAAACTGGCGCATCATGGCAAAAGCCTCTTCAAGTAGTGTCTCGGCTAAAGGAGCGTGTGTAGTAGGAAACAGTACCTCGCACGCGATGTCGGTATTCATGATTTCCTTGTGAACCTCTGTGCGAAGCGAGTGCCAGGAAAGCTTAGAATTGCTCGTAGGAATCAAGGATGCCATTGTTGTTGTCGTCAGTTTCAAAGGCGTAGTAGGCGAAGTCGTCTTCGTTGGGATAACTATCAAGCGCGTTGGGAACACCATCGTCATCGCTATCGGTGAAGTATTCTTTTTGGGAAACCAACGGATCCGGATCGATAGCATCGACTAACGTATCGCCATCAGAATCTTTGGCGTATTTTTCTTCAGTGACAATAACGGTCGTTGTGACCGGTTTGTACTCGATCACCTCTTTGACGACCCGTATGGTTTTTTGTTTGGGAGTGCTGGCACGCTCTTCTTCCTCATCCTCGTCTTCATCTTCTTCCTCATCTTCATCCTCGTCCTCTTCATCTTCGTCGTCATCGGCCAAGGCTACGGGGAGAAATGACAGAGAGGGAGAGCCGTTATGGGAAGGTACGGTAACGCTGAAAGAGAGAAACACTCCCGAAAAGAGCAGGACTACCAGAGTGAAAAGACGAAGGAGGTTCATAGGTTTATTTTTATGAAGTTTTCGTTTTTGCGGAAGATTTTGGCTTGCTGGTTGTCCCGGTCGATACCTTTTGTTCGACAACTTTCTGTGTCACTACTGGCTTGATGACTGTTTGCGTGACGGCGGTCTGTTTTTCTTTGACGAGAGCAGGTTGTTCTTTGAGGAGCTGGTCATATTGGGCTTTCGCTTCTTCCATGGCCTGTTTCAAGTTGTTGCGCCGGTCGTTGACGTCGAGATAGTACTGATAGCGAGCGACAGCAGCTTCTTTTTGGGCGTTGGCTGCTTCTCGCTGTTCGAGGGCAATTTTTTCTGCACGCTTTGTTTTGTCGAGCGTGACAATAGCGGCAAACGGCCCAATAAAGGCAACGAAGGTAAAGATAAGCAGAAGAAATCGGGTGGTGAATTTACTCATACCAAAATATGTTACTATGAACTATACCCTTATTATACCACAGGACGTCTTATTTTGCTTTGTATGGGAGAGAAAAAAAAGTACGGGTGGCAGTGGGCGGCGGCAGTCGTGCTTGTGAGCGCGCTTGTTTTGTTGTGGTACGTACAAGGAGAGCGCGTTTCGAAGGAAGTGCCAAGAGTATCGGAAGAAACAGAAATGGAGTTACCGAGGGAGGAAGACCTTCTTGAAGTAAAGGCTGCACCAGTAGTAGAGGTGAAAGAGCAGCCTATACCGACGGCAGCATTGATTTCGGGTGTGCCGTTTACCGTGCAGGCACCGTTTGGTGAATGGAGTGACCCGATATTTCAGGATGCCTGCGAAGAAGCGTCGGTCACGATGGCAGCCGCTTGGGTCAAAGGAAGTACGCTTTCAAAAGAAACTGCCAAAAAAGATATTATGGCACTGGCAAAATTTCAACAGAAGATATATGGCCACGCGGTCGATACATCGATTGATGATACGGCACTCCTCCTCCGTGATTATTTTTCCGTCACCACATTTCAGGTGCAGCGAGCAGTGACGATACCAGATATGCGACAGGCGCTGGCAGCAGGGAATATTGTTACTGTGCCGACTGATGGGCGGAAGCTCAAAAATCCAAACTTCACCCAACCTGGTCCACCACGCCATATGCTAGTTGTCATCGGTTATGATGATGTGACCGAGGAGTTTATCGTCAATGATCCCGGGACGCGGAGAGGGGAGGGGTATCGGTATCCACAGTCGGTACTCTATGAGGCTCTTCTTGACTATCCAACCGGGCAGCATGCCGAGGTGGTGAGCACCGACAAGGTGATGTTAACGGTGCGGCGGTAGCGCGTCTGACCGGGCGTGTCTTGACGAAGCGGCTAAAAAGGAGTATAATAAGAGAACGTTCTTTGAGGTGAAAAACAGCGTACAAGCCATGAACCGAGCCTTTCTTCTGGAAGACTTTTTTTCTGTGAGAAAGGCTCGGTTCATCCGTCAGGGGATGGAATGAAGTATGAGCGCGCGTTTTCACGAGGAGAATCCATGGGAATGATCAAAGTGCCCCCGCCAATCGATCGTCGCAATCCGCGATCGAAGGGGCTGCCTGGCGCCACGCGTCTGACCGAGGTCAAGGTTCATCCAGGTCTCAAGGACGGCGAGGAGCCCAAGCTGATCCGGCAGGGTGGCAGGCGGCGGATCGTGGTCAACGAAGCTGGGTCGACGGCGTCGACGCCTCAGGTGGAGCCTTCCGCGTTCCGCCGTGCGGCGCACCGTCTGCGTTGGCAGTCTGGCCACGCGAAGTAATCGACGGCCTGATGTGCCCTCGCCTTTTTCAAGGGTGATGGCAAGGGGCGCAACCGGAACATTGGTTGCGCCCCCTTCTTTTTTTTCTCTCAAAACAGAGTATACTGAAAGTGTAAATGGTAAGACTATTTTGCTATGGGCCTTTTTTATACAGCACCCAAAAAACCAGTTGCTTCGGAAGCCGGAGCTTCATTTTCTGATTCGAGCCATCATATTTCTTCGCGCGAGTTGCGCGAGGAAGTACGACGTGATTTACATGCTCGGTTAGGCAAACCAAAAGGGGAGTCTGTCTATGCTATATTAGATGCTCATTTGGATCGAGATCATCATTCATCCGCTCATGGAGTAAGTGGTCGTGAAATTGACGGTATGTTGAAAGCTCTGGAAGAGAATCATCAGGACCGTCTCCATAGTGACGATATTGATCGTATTCGTGATGTTCTCGGGAGACACTTCAATGACTGAGAATTTTTTGCTCGCAGAGGTGATCATCAAAAAACGTCGGGGAGCCAAAGGGATGCGACTGCGGGTGCGGGAGGACGGCCAGGTCATATTGACCGTGCCACGATATTTTCCCCTCAAAATGGCTCGCCAGTTTCTATTGACCAAGGAAGCGTGGATCGTAGCGGCGCGTACGCGTATGGCCGCAGTACCACCTCGTCTCCTCAATCAGGGCGGGGACGATGAATATCGACAATACAAGGAAGAAGCTCGTCGGCGCATTTCTGAGCGGGTGGCTTACTATCAGGAGCAGTACGGGGTGACCTACCAGCGTTTGGCGATACGCAATCAGCGCTCACGGTTCGGCAGTTGTTCGGCGCAGGGGAACCTCAATTTCAACTACCGTCTGCTCTTTTTGCCCGAGCCGCTCTTTGACTATGTCATCGTGCACGAAGTCTGCCATTTACGCGAGCTCAATCACTCCCCACGGTTTTGGGCGCTGGTTGCCGAGAGTATACCTGACTATCAGCTGCGAAAACATGAACTGCAAACCTTTTCTCGCACCATCTCTTGACAAGTTTTCTTTTTTCTGCTTTAATGAAGTACTACTTTAGATCCTTTGGGAGAATCCTTATTTCTCTATAGAGGAGAGAAAGAAGATTTTTATCCCTAACATTCACAAGAATGTACAGTCGAAACCCGAGGAATGCTTCCTCAAAGCGCAGTGGTGGTGTTAATCGTTTTGGTCGTCCGACGACTCGTGGTCGCAAGAAGCGTCCTTCAGAACGTGATTTGGATTTTACGCAGTTCGTGAAAAAGGCTATCCAGACCACGGAAACAGAAGTGTACAATCCGACCCATCGATTTGCTGATTTTGAGATGCACAGCAAGCTCAAGGCCAATGTCGCTGCCAAGGGCTATGTGCACCCGACACCTATTCAGGACGGGGCTATTCCTCATATTTTGAATGGACGAGACGTCATCGGTATTGCCAATACGGGTACCGGTAAGACGGCTGCTTTCCTGTTGCCACTCATTCACAAGACGTTCAAGCACAAGACAGAAAAAGTGCTCATCATTGTACCGACCCGTGAGCTCGCCTTGCAGATCGAAGACGAACTGCGCGAATTTTCCCGCGGGTCCGGACTCAATTCCGCTCTCTGTATCGGAGGAGCTCATATCGCCGAACAGCTGCGCAGTCTGGCTCGCGACCCGAGCTTTGTCATTGGGACACCGGGCCGTTTGAAGGATTTGATCGAGCGTAAAAAGCTCGACCTCGGTGGCTTTGGCAACATTGTGCTGGATGAAGTGGATCGCATGCTCGACATGGGATTTATCAATGACATCAAGTACCTGGTTTCTCTCATGCAGACGCCGCGTCAGACGTTGTTTTTTTCAGCTACGATGCCACGTGAAATCGCTGAATTGGCCAAGAAGTTCTTGAATGATCCGGTGACCATCACCATCAAGTCCCGGGCCACATCGGAAAACGTCGATCAGGATGTGATCCACGTGACTCCCAAGGAAGACAAGCTGGAAACACTGCACAATCTGCTTTTGAAGCCCGAGTTTCACAAAGTGCTTATTTTCGGACGTACCAAGCATGGTGTGGACAAGTTGGCCCATCGTTTGGAAGAGCGTGGCTTTAAGGCCGATTCTATCCATGGCGATAAGTCACAGTCTCAGCGTCAGCGGGCACTCCGTCGTTTCAGTAAAGATGAAATTTCGATTCTGGTAGCAACCGATGTGGCGGCTCGTGGACTCGATATTCCGGATGTGACGCACGTTATCAACTACGAATTGCCGGAAAACTACGAAGATTATATCCACCGTATCGGTCGTACCGGTCGGGGTGACAAAAAAGGAAACGCGTTGACGTTTATCGGATAGCACCCAAAGCAGAGAGGGGAGAATGATGATATACTGAAAAATGTCACTGAGTGATATTTCTATGCTTCATTGGTTTTCCTCTCTCGAGACTGTGGTCAAATACTACGCCTTCCATACCCCGTTGGAGCTTTTTGTGTTTGTGGGCTCTTTTCTGGAAGAAGTGATCAGCCCGATTCCGTCTGCGCTTATCATGGGAACAGCCGGATCATTGGCTCTCCTGCAGGGGGACCCGCTGTGGTACTTGCTTCTTCTGGCGGCGATTGGCAATGCTGGTAAGACCCTTGGTGCCTGGCTCTACTACCTGATCGGCGATCGTTTGGAGGACGTCTTTATTGTGAAGGCGACCAAGTGGTTTGGTATTCGTCACGAGGATTTGGAAAGTATCGGCAAGCGGTTCGTCGGACATCACTGGAAAGACGGAGGCGTTCTTTTTTTACTCCGGCTCCTCCCTCCCTTTCCAACGACACCCGTTTCCGTTGTCGCTGGGATTATCAAGATGGATCTGCGTGTTTTTCTGATTGCCACCTACGCGGGGAACTTCTTTAAGGATCTGTTGTACCTCTATATTGGCTATGCCGGTATCGCACGGCTGCATACACTCTGGCGACACGTGGAGAGCATGAAGATCGCGGTAGATATCGCCATTGTCATTACTTTTGCCATATTGTTTTTTATCCTGTATACCGAACGAGGCAGAGGAAAGGTGTACTACCATCATTTTTGCAAAGAGGTTGCCAAGTGGTTTCAAAAGAAATAACTATGTCAGTTTTTACACTCACATCCAATTGGCCACCGGCCGGCGATCAGCCCAAGGCTATTGATTCGCTCATGAACGGGCTGAAGGAAGCGCAGCGCTTCCAGACGCTCCTCGGCGTGACCGGGTCAGGTAAGACGTTTACCATGGCCAATGTCATCACCCGGTTTGATCGGCCGACTTTGGTGATTGCTCACAACAAGACGCTCGCAGCCCAGTTGGCCCAGGAATACCAGCAGTTTTTTCCGGATCACGCGGTGCACTATTTCGTGTCGTATTACGACTACTATCAGCCAGAGGCCTACATGCCCGCGTCCGATACTTATATCGAAAAGGATGCCCAGATCAACGCCGAGATCGATCGCTTGCGTCATGCGACGACGCAGGCACTTCTCACCCGTCAGGACGTCATCATTGTGGCGTCCGTTTCGTGTATCTATGGTTTGGGTAGCCCGGCCGAATACGAAAAAGAAAACATGCGTCTCGAGGTCGGCATGGCCATTTCTCGGACCGAGCTTCTCCATCGATTGGTGGCTATCTTTTTTGAGCGTACCAATGCGGATCTCGCTCCCGGACAATTTCGCAGTCTGGGTAATCGTGTTGAGATTATGCCGGTGTCGGAGAAGTTTATTTATTTGATAGAGATCGTGGCGGGGAAAATTGGCAGTATTACCAAGATTGATCCGGTATCACAAAAAATTCTCGGGACGCTCGAGCAGACATTTTTGTTTCCGGCCAAACACTTTATTACCGACAAGGACCAAAAGGACCAGGCACTCCTGTCGATTCGTGCGGAACTGGCGGAGCAACTCTCGGCACTGGAAAAAGAGGGGAAAGTGCTCGAAGTGGAACGTCTGAAACGTCGTACGAATTACGACCTCGCTATGATGGAAGAGATCGGCTACTGCAACGGTATCGAGAACTATTCGCGCCATCTGTCTGGCAAGTTACCCGGTGAACCACCCGAGACGCTCTTGTCTTACTTTCCTCATACCAAGGAGGGGAAGCCGGACTTTTTAACGGTCATCGACGAATCGCATGTGACGTTGCCGCAGCTCCGCGGTATGTATGCGGGGGACCAGTCGCGCAAGAAAACATTGGTGGAGTATGGGTTTCGTTTGCCCTCGGCACTCGATAACCGCCCACTGCGCTACGAGGAGTTTATGGAACGAGTCGGCCCCGTTATTTTTACCTCGGCGACGCCGGCTGACTATGAACGGGAAGTGAGTGGCAATATTGCCGAACAGGTTATTCGACCGACAGGACTGCTCGATCCCGAAGTGTCCATCATGCCGATTTATGAACAGAAGAAGACGGACACGACCGAAGCCTATCCGGGTCAGATCGGTCATTTCATCGAAGAGACACTGAAGGAAATCAAAAAAGGCGGGCGTGTCATCGCGACCACCCTCACCAAGAAAATGGCTGAGGACCTTTCCGTGTACCTCAAGGAAAAAAAGGTGAAAGCTGAATACCTGCACAGTGACGTGAAGACTATCGATCGCATCAAGATTCTCACCTCTTTTCGTAAGGGTGAGTTTGACTGTATCGTCGGGGTGAACTTGCTTCGTGAAGGACTCGATTTGCCGGAAGTGACCTTTATCGGAGTGCTGGATGCTGACAAGGAAGGATTCCTTCGCTCTGAGACATCACTCATTCAGATTATTGGACGGGCAGCCCGCAATGCTTCGGGACGAGTGGTACTGTATGCCGAGCGCATCACGGATTCCATGCGCCGTTCTATCGATGAGACCAATCGTCGCCGGACGCTCCAGATCGCCTACAATACCGAACACGGCATGACACCAAAAACGATTTCGAAAAAAATTCATGATATTACCGAGAGCATGGAAAGCGATCATGACAAGGCGGTGCTTGCCAACGTGCTCATCGATCAGCAGGTGTTTGCCAAAAATCCGGAGAAGTTGATTCGACTGAAAGAAAAGGAGATGCAGCAGGCGGTGAAAATGCTTGATTTTGAAACAGCAGCCATTCTCCGGGATGAAATCCGCTCTCTTGAAGAAAGTTTGGGAGGCAAAAAGCAGAAGCGCGCCATTCGTTCCCGCTTGTTCTAGGGGATAAAAAAAGACGGACACACATGGTGTCCGGGGGTTACTCTCCCGCATTTTTCTTGTGGGGAAGCAGGAATCGTTGTCTTGCTCCACACCAGGAGAATGCGGCGACGCACTGGCTGGGAATCAGGTCTATCTCGAAGAGCATGGAATCGGGCAGCCAGAATGGGCTGTCATTGTGTTCCATGATGCAGAGCGCCAGGCGACTGATGCGTCTCTGGTCAGAGGGAATGCCGTATCGAGCAAAAATCTGGCAAAGCTGAAATTGCCAAAACTCTTGAGCAGCCTGATACATGGCTTTTTCATAGCAGTCCGCGAAAGACTGTGCCTCAGGAAACACAAAGAGGTCTTCCCAGACCGTTGTGTTATTCCCCGGCCAGACAAAGGGGAGTTCCTCGTGAGTGCCAGGAAGGGTCACTATGGTGCGAGTGGGTCTGGTCGAGCGAATGCGGATGGAAAGTACAACTATATCATCCCGAATCTGGGATGAAAGGGGTGTTGTTCCCATGTTCTGTCTCCCAGATGAAGAAGATGTTTCAAACCTATCACCCCCTTCTTTTTTTTACAAGATGGCAGCCGGTTGTCGAGGGGGTGTTTTTGGGAGTATACTGAAAGAAACATAATCTTTTGAGAAAGAGTCTATGACAAAAAAACAGATTGTGGTGATGATTGGGATAGCTCTTGTGGTTGCCGTGGTGGCCGCGTTGTTTCAGTGGAACAAGGAAGAGCCGCGCGCGAGTCAGTCACAAATGACCACAACGACCAATACCACCAAACAGTCGGACGCGATGGTGCCGGAGACGATTGATGACATAGCTGTCAGTATCGAGTCTGAGGCAGCGTTTGATCAGGCCGCATTGGATGCCGAAGCAGCAGGATCGATGCAGGAAATAGATCAAGACAGCGACAGTATAAACAATTTAGGAACTTCCTATGATGAAAACAACTTGTAATCGAGCGCTTTCGTTTTTGGTACTGGTTGCTCTGTTTGCTCCATCGATGGTATGGGCGGCAACACCGGCTGAGGAGCGGGCGGCTCGTATGGAAGAACGGCAGGAAAATCGTGCAGCCAAAAAAGAAGAGATGCAAGAGAAACGCCAAGAAGCGTTTTGTAGTCGTTTTACCAATCAGGCAGCCGATATAGCAGCCAAAATGACGGATGCTCGCGGAAAATTTGAAGAACACAAAACCAATCGTGTTGACCGGATGGAGGAAAGTCGTGATGGCCGCAGTGCCAAACTGGAAGACACTCGCTCAACCGCCGATCAGCGACGGAGTGAGATGTATCAGAAGCTCGAGGCCCGTGCTGATACTGACGCCGAAAAGAAGGCAGTGAAAGATTTCAAATCAGCAGTAGAAAAAGCTGTCGATACGCGTCAGGCAGCCGTGGATGACGCTATCGAGGCTTTTCGTGCTGGTGTCGATGCGGCGCTTGCTTCACGAACTGATGATATGAAGGAGGCAGCGGATACGTTTGAGGCAGCGGTCAAGACAGCTTTGGAAAAGGCCAAGAGTGATTGCGAGGGTGGTGCCAATCCGGAAACTGTTCGTACCAATTTTCGTTCGGCTCTGACAAACGCTCGGGCATCTCTCAAGGAAGATCAGGCTACTTCTCTCAAGATCAAGACGCAGGTCAAGACGTTAGCCGAGACCAGGCGAGTAGCTGTCGAAAAGGCGATGAAAGACTTCAAAGTATCAATGGACACTGCCAAGGCGACCCTCAAGCAGGCGTTTGGTGAATAAACAGAGCACGCTGTTTCGTTTCTATGGCACTCTCAAAAAAAGCACCTGTTTCTTTCTCTGAAAAGGTATGGCGGGTTGTGACTGCTATACCCGAGGGGCGAGTGATGACCTATGGCATGGTTGCCAAAGCAGCCGGATCTCCTCTTGCTGCTCGGGCGGTTGGATCGCTCATGAAAAAAAACTTCGATCGGTCACGCCCCTGTCATCGGGTGGTGCGTTCGGACCGCACCCTCGGTGAGTACAACCGAGGCGTCGAGGAAAAAGAGCGTCTGCTTCGGAAGGAGGGGGTTCCTATCGTACACGGCCGGGTAGCCAAACAAAGCTTGCTTCTTGGTTGATTTTCTGGCATAATACGGAGTATTCTTTTTTGGCAAAAATTGCGTCATGACCCGGGATATTCGCCATCGTTTTATCATTACCGCTGATGATTATGGGATTCGCCAGACCGCGGAACCTATTTTGCGTTTGGTGCATGAAGGCAAGGTGGATCGAGTGGCGGTGCTCATCCATTATGTTTCGGCTGATCAGGCACGGGCGCTGCTCGCATCCGGTGCCAAGATAGATCTGCACCTGGAACTGATCGGTATCTTGAAAAGCGGGGATCAGATGCGCGAGAGTGCTCTTTCCCGCGGGGTGAATTTTTTCATGCGGTACGTGACAGGACTCGTTACTGCCCGTCAGGTGGAAGAAGAGTGGCATGATCAGATCAGACGTTTCGAAGAGTTGTTTGGGCGATTGCCTGACGGACTGAACTCTCACGAACACCTGCATTTTTTTCCTGACTTTTCTCGGGTGTTCATTGCACTCGCCAAGCGATACGGTATTTCCTATGTGCGCTTCAGTCGAAGGGGTATGCTCATGACGCAGGGGACGCCGCTCATCGGACGGGTGTTGACGTTGTTGTGGAAGCGGACACGTCACCTCTATCAGCACGAAACCTTTCAGACCTCGGATTATTTAGTCAGCCTTGATTGGCTCTCTGATCCGTACGCGTTCATCCAAGAAATTCCGGAAGGGACGCTAGAATTGGTAGTACACCTTGAACGGGAAGAAGATTATCGCACGACACTGGAATATTTCTAAACGACTCTCCTATGACCATCAAAAAACACCACGCTCCAGAACCGGGCAGTTCTATCATCGTCAAGGGTGCTCGAACGCACAATCTGAAAAACATAACGGTAGAAATGCCGCGTAACGCCATGATTGTCTTTACCGGGTTATCCGGTTCCGGCAAGTCTTCTTTGGCGTTCGACACTATTTTTGCCGAGGGTCAGCGTCGCTACGTCGAATCACTTTCGGCCTATGCGCGACAGTTTTTGAATACGATGCAGAAGCCGGACGTTGATGAGATCGTCGGTCTCTCGCCGGCTATTTCCATCGACCAGAAGTCTGCCAGTCGCAATCCACGTTCGACCGTGGCGACTGTGACCGAAATCTATGACTACCTGCGTGTGCTCTATGCCAGACTGGGACGGCCACACTGTTTGGAATGTGATCGGGAGATTCAGAAGCTCGCACCGGAAGAAATGCTTCATATCGTGTCGACCAAGGTGGCAGAAGCGCTCGCTCATCCCAAAAAGAAAAAGGACATGCTCATCATCACGGCACCGGTCGTGCGTGGACGTAAAGGGGAATACTACCAATTGCTCTACAATGCCTTGAACAAGGGATTCTCTGAAATTTTTCTCGATGGCGTGAGAAAGAGTTTGCGTGAGCAGGTGATTTTGTCTAAAAACAAAAAACACGACATAGATTTTATCGTGGATGAACTGCCTTTGGAAGAATTTAAAAAATTTCCGGAAACATCCAAGGAACGTTTGTCCGAAGCGGTGCAGCGTGCCCTCGAGGAAAGTGATGGTCTGGTGCAGGTGCATATCGGCAAGGAAAAAATGGTGCTGTCCTCAAAGTTCTCTTGTCCGTATGATGGATTTTCCTATCCGGAAGTGGAGCCCCGGTTGTTTTCGTTCAATTCGCCTTATGGTGCCTGCGAAGCCTGTAACGGTCTTGGTACCAAACATTTTTTTGGTGATGAGCCCTGCGACGTGTGTCATGGATCGCGACTGCGGGAAGAGGCACTGCATATCATGATCGGCAAGAAAAATATCGTTGAGGTGACCAAGATGATGACCGAGGAGGCCAAGGCATTTTTTGACGGTTTGGAACTTTCCGAACGGGAACGGCAGATTGCCTCGGTGGTGCTGCGTGAAGTGGGCGGCCGATTGCAGTTTCTGCTCAATGTGGGGCTCAATTATCTGACCCTCGATCGTCGTGCCAACACACTCTCCGGCGGCGAGGCACAACGTATCCGGTTGGCCAGTCAGTTGGGGAGCAAGCTCGTAGGAGCGCTCTACGTGCTTGATGAGCCGACCATCGGGTTGCACCAACGTGACAATGAACGTCTGATCGAAACACTCAAGGCGCTCAAGAATCTTGGTAATACCATCATCATCGTCGAACACGATGAGGACACTATCTTTGCCTCCGACTATATCGTGGATATTGGTCCGCGCGCCGGAGTACATGGCGGCGAGGTCGTGGTCTCCGGGTATCTGGAAGACCTCCTCATGGCCAAGAAAAATGTCTCCGGATCACTGACCCTGGCCTACTTGCGAGGAGAAGAATCGGTACCCATTCCCAAGACGAGACGGAGTAAGGAAAAGGGCATGCTCAAAATTCGGGGTGGCAACCTGTTCAATATCAAGAACATGAATGTCGACATTCCGCTCGGACGCCTGAACGTGGTGACCGGTGTTTCTGGTTCCGGCAAGTCCACTTTTCTCTATGAAATTCTGCACAAGAACCTGCAGGCGCGTTTTGATCGGCGTTACAAATCAAACGACGTGTTCAACTGCACTTCCATTTCTGGAACGGAGTACTTGTCTCGAGTGGTACTGATCGACCAGAGCCCGATTGGTCGTACGCCTCGTTCCAACCCGGCTACCTATACCGGTGCTTTCAATCACATTCGCGATTTGTTTGCGGCGAGCGAAGAAGCCCGTGTACGTGGCTGGAAGGCCGGTCGCTTCTCGTTCAATCGTCCCGGTGGACGTTGTGAAACGTGCGAGGGCAACGGGTTTATCGCGGTAGAAATGCACTTTTTGCCGACAGTCTATGTGCAGTGTGATGTCTGTGATGGCAAGCGCTTCACCAAAGAGACACTCGAGGTTAAGTACAAACATAAAAGTATTCATGATGTGCTCGAGATGACGATTGAAGAAGCCTTCTCCTTCTTTGCTGATATTCCGGCCATCGCTGACCGCTTGAAGACCCTGAACGAAGTGGGACTGGGGTACCTGCGTCTGGGACAGTCCGCCACGACGCTTTCCGGCGGTGAGGCACAGCGTGTCAAGATCTCCAGTGAACTGTATCGTCAGCATATTGAGCGCACCATTTATCTGCTTGATGAACCGACCATCGGTCTGCACTATGAAGACGTCAAGAAACTGATTGAGATTTTGGAGCGCCTGGTCGTCAAAGGCAACACCGTCATGGTCATCGAACACAACATGGACCTGATCAAGAGTGCTGACTATGTCATCGACATCGGTCCCGAGGGCGGTATTGGAGGCGGGAAGATTGTCGCACAGGGCACTCCGGAAGAAATCACTCAGGTGTCAAGTTCTTACACCGGGCACTATCTGAAAAAGGTTTTGAAGAAATAAGGCGTTCGTTCTGGACAAAGAATAGTATGTTTGGTATATTCTAATGTCCAAATGGACGGGTTTTGCATGGAGGTTTTCATGAAGAAGCAATGTGGGATCTCTTGTATCGAGCTCATGATGATGACGGCCATTCTGGGCATATTGGCAATCGTTCTTCTGCCGAGCATGATGAATCAGTCGAACTTCGCGTCTTTCGAACAGGCCATGGATTCCTACGTGAAGACGCTCTACCAACCGGTTGGCCAAGTCCGAGTTTTTTGCGCCGAGAATCGTTGCACGGCAGTATTCAGCAGTCAAGGAGAACAGGAGAGAACAGTGATAGCTGTCTGCACTCGTCAAGGTTGCTCGGCATTGCCATCAACAGGCAAGTAGATGCGCTGCTGAAAACTTAAAGACTGTTTGAATACGTTCAGGCGGTTTTTTTTTCTTTTGTTGCAGTATCACAGTTGATGGCCACTCTGAGGTTTCGCTTCTTCTTCTGATGAGTCCGATGGAGGGAATCATTCGTAGTAAGAGTGTAAGCACTTATACTATACGGGAGTATGAATAAAAAAATTCTATTAGGGGTATTGGCGGGCGTTGCTCTTGTTGCTGTGGCAGCGGGTCTGAGTGTGTGGCAAGTAGTATCACAGGGAGACAACCGTGGGAATCACATGATGAGAAAAGAAGCAG
>CAZHDL010000012.1:0-12847 GCA_964531045.1 uncultured Bdellovibrionales bacterium
ATTGCCGCTTAAGGTTTTGGCGGTAAAAATATTGAGATCGCTCAAACGGACACCACCCTGAAATGAGGCGAGCTCAGACTCCCCGTAGACAAGAATGTTTTTTCCCGGAGGAATTTCCCGAAAACGCTTTTCAAGCTGGGAAAGAGGGATGTTGACGGCGCCCTTCAGGTGCTTTTTTTGATAGTCTGCTTCTGACTGAATATCCAGAATATACGGGGTAGGAGTACCCTGTATAAATTCGAGAGCCTGGGGTGGAGCCAAGTAGGTTATTTTTGATTGATCAAGAAAAGAGTTTGGGTCACCGGAAGAGAGTGTTTGATTTCCGCTTCGTTTCCATTCTTCGATACCACCTTGCAAGAGAAAGGCGCGGTAGGATTTTTGTCTCAAAATGTTGCTGACAGCCTCTTTGCGTTCGCGATCCCGTTCGGAAAAAACAATAACAACGATTGTATTCGGGTCAGCCGAGTAAGAATTGAGGGCGCTCGGTGAGGTGAGGAGTGATTGCGGAATGTGTTCGCCGACATAGCTTTCCTGATCACGGACATCAAGCAGTACCACGTGTTCATTGTTGAGGATTTTTTGGCGCACAACAGCTGCCGTAATGAGAGGAATATCTTTGGCAGGATCTTCGGAATCGACGCTGTCTTGCACAACCGGTACGTCCTCAGGAGTTTTGTCCCAAAAGGCTCGGACACTAAAAAAGATTCCAACCAGAAACACGAGCGACCCTCCGATGAGTACGGCGCGAGCATTTCTGTTTCCCTGTGGCTGATTGACTCGCATAAGAGTGATTATTGGAGGAGTGTTCCGACAAAGGATTCATTCCCACGAATGAAATCGGCGATGGCGACCGCTGTTTTGCCTTCAAGCTGGACTGTTTCCAGAAAGATAATACCCGAACCGGTCTGGACGCCTATTTTCTCACCGATTTCAAAAACGGTACCGAGCGGGTGAACGATGTGGGCATTTTGTTTTTGAAAGGAGAGTGTGATGAGTTTCAGGCGGAGGAGATTATTGTCTCCCTTGAAGTAGGTGAAGACACCCGGCCACGGATAGAGAGCCCGATACCGATTGTAAATACTTTCTGCATCGCTAGACCACAGTATCCGACCGTCTTCTCGCTCAATAAGCTGGCACAGAGTCGCTTCTTCGTTGTTTTGTTTAATGGGGGTGATGCGCCGTTCTATCCACTGCGGCAGGGTTTCGAGAAGGAGATCCGTACCCGTCACTGTCAGTTTTTGGAGGAGGCTACTATGGGTATCATCTCGGTCTATGGCGACACTCTTTTGGGTGAGGATATCCCCGGTATCCATACCGGTATCCATGAGCATGATCGTGACACCGGTTTCGGTTGCACCCGCAAGAAGGGCGTTTTGAATAGGTGAGGCACCCCGCCAAAGTGGGAGCAGGGACGTGTGGACGTTGATGCAGCCAAATCCGGGCAGCTCAAGCAGAGCGGCTGGTAAAATTTTTCCATACGCAGCAACGACAATAAGATCAGGCTTCCAGTTTGCGATGGCCTGTATGGCTTCGGCATCCATTTTGACCGGCTGTAAAAGGGGCAGCGCTTCACGGAGAGCGAGCTCCTTGACTGGGCTGGGAGTGATTTCTTTCTTCCGGCCGGACGGTTTATCTGGCTTGGTGACGACACCGACTACGTTATATTCATTTTTGAGCAGTGCAGCTAGCAGCGTGGCTGAGAGTTCCGGTGTTCCCATAAAAACGATCCGGACCTTGGGTGTTTCAGCTGGGGTTGGTGTAAGAATCCTGACGGGAAGCGTCAGCGATTCTGCGAGTGATTTTTTTCCGGTAAAGAAGGGGGCAACGCGTTTAAACCAGGTCTTCATAAGAGTTTTCGGTCAATGTATGTATTTGTTTTTGTTTGAGAAAACGATTGAGAATAAGCACACCGTCCAAATGGTCGACTTCGTGTTGAATGACCGTGGCGAGAAATCCCTTGGCTCGCAGTTTTTTGGGAAGTCCTTTCTCGTTCTGATATTTTACCGTCACGGTTTCGGAGCGCAAAATAGGGAAAAATTCACCAGGAAGACTGAGGCAGCCTTCTTCGGAAACTATTTTTTCTTGAGAACGGGAAGTGATTTCTGGATTGATAAAATAGTATTCTTTCTTATCTACTTCAGCCACAGCAAGACGGAGAGAAAGACCAATCTGGGGGGCGGCCAGCCCGACCCCGTGCTCCTTGTGCATGGTCTGAATCATTTTTGGGAGGAGCGATTGGATTTCCGGCGCGAGCGGATCAACCACCTTTTTGGTCTTGGTGAGGAGCATCTGGGTTGTTTCACCGGTAACCAGGGGCAACATAGGATCTTTAGAGAAGAGTAAGCGGGTCCATGTCGATGATGCACTCGCGGCTGCTCTTTTTGAGCAGTGTGCGAAGCTCATCGGTCAGAGGAGTATCAGCGGGAAAACGGAGGAGAATACGTGATTCGTAGCGGGCTTTTTTCTTGAGGAACGTCGCCGGTCGAGGTGGGGAGAGACGGTACTCTTTGGGGAGTTTTTTTTGTAGAGCAGCAGAGAGACTGTGGGCGGTATCGGTGACTTCCTTTTCGGTCTTTCCCTGACAGAGGAGGGATAGAAATCTGAAAAAGGGTGGATAGCGGAGTTCATCTCGCTCGGTCAGCATGTGTTCGAGCATCTGACGACTGTCTTTTTCTGCTATTTTTTGAAAAAAAGCACCTTCGGGACGGAATGTTTGTACAAAAACTCGCCCGGTGTGCTGTTTTGCTACCTGGCGAACCGCTCGTGAAAGGTCTCGGAAAAGTCGCTCGTCAGCCTGAAAATCAGGGAAAAGAAGCAGACTGTCCGCATCAATCATAGCAATGAGCGTGAGTTTCGGCAAGGGAGGATCCTTGAGGATCATTTGCGTGCCAATCAGGATATCAATGTTTCCATGGCGTCCGTCTTGGTAGACTTTTTCAAGTGTTCCGGCTGTTTTGAGGGTAGTACTGTCGATACGGGCTGTTGTAGCATGAGGAAGAAGGCGGCGAACCTCTTTTTCGATTCTTTCCGTACCAAAACCGACATGGCGAAAGACCAGGTGACCACAGGTGGGACAGCTAGGAAAGAGTCCGGTGGTATATCCGCAGGCAGCGCAGTGGAAGGTGCCTTCCTTGGTGCTACCGAGGGGATGGCTGCATTTTTGACAACGAAAGACACTTTTGCAGCTCTCACACACGGAAAAAGCATTGAGACCCTGGCGGTTTATATAGAGAAGCGCCTGTTCGCCTCGGTCAATGGCATCGCGGAGTGAGAGGGCGAGCGCTTCGGAAAGAGGGGAGAAATTTCTCCGGTAACGTTCCAATTTGAGATTGACGATGGTGAGTGCGGGTGTGATGCTTGCGTGTTCCGAAAGAGGTCGGAGGGGGAGGAGGAGTTTCTTTTGAATATGGTACACACTTTCAACGCTCGGTGTTCCGGACACCAGAAGGAGCTTCGCCTGGGTAATAGAGGCAAGTAAGGACGCTACTTTCTTGCCGTGGTAGCGCGGGCTCATGTCCCACTGTTTGTAGCTCTCGTCCTGTTCTTCCAAGACAATGACCGCTCCCAGTTTTTGGAAGGGAGCAAAGAGACCCTGTCGAGTGGACAGGATGAGACGCGCTTCGCCCGAGCGAATACGTTCCCAGGTAGAAAAAGACGCGCCGGGTGAGAGCTTGCTGTGAAGGACGGCAGTTTCGCTGTCAGAAAAATAATCCCGGAGCATGTTCTCCCATCCAAAGACGAGTGTGATTTCGGGAACAATGATCAAGACTTGCTCTTTCTTGATGAGGGCTTTCGCTATGAGGGCAATTGTTTTTTTAGGATCCGGAAGGAGGGATGTGTCGAGAAAGCGCGGCAAAGGATTTTCTTCGAGAAAGGCTTTGATGATGTGCTGTTCTTCTTTTGTGGCACGCAGTGTAAGCTGTTTTCGCTTTTGAAAGACTTGTTTTTTACGGGAGAGTACTTTTTTAGGAAGAAAGTGCTTGAATGTTTTTCCGAGAGGGGTGAAGTATTCTTCGCTCACTTGCTCTGCGAGAGTACACTGGTCGGTAGTGACGACGGACTCTTCAAGCACACGGTTGATATATTTCATCCAGTGCGGCTTGGGGCCTGGCAGCACCTGACAATCAAAAACAATACCTTCACTTGTCTGAGGACCAAAAGAAATAGAGACGAGTGATCCGGGAGTGATGGGAACATCACTGGCATAGGTAAACAGGGGTGACCGGTTGAGAGGAAGGATAACCAAGGGTGCCACTTCGAGTCGGTATAGAAGAGATTTTTTCATATAGTGCATTGTACCAGAAAAAGCTACTCTTTTCTTATCGGACGTGGAGGCGGGGTGGTTTTTGGTAGCAAGTGACGTCCATTGTTTGATTTTTTGGCTCATTTCAGCTACGCTAGCTTACATGAATAAGACCAGAAGACTTTTTGTAGGTATTCCGCTCTCGCGAGAGCTGAAAAAGCGTTTGGGACAGGAGATGGCCGCGTTTCCGGCAACTGCTTCGCTTTTGACGCGCGAAGAAAACCTGCATGTCACTGTGTTCTTTCTCGGCTTTGTCCATGAGGAACAGGTGGCCGACGTCTGTGCCCGAGTAGGTGCGGTCTGTGCAGATTTGGAGAGTTTCGAGCTCGAGTTTACCGGGATTCAGCTTATGGAAAGTGCTGAAAATCCCAAAATGATCTGGTTACTCGGGGAAGCGAGCGATGGTCTGAAAACGCTCCGACAAGAGATTGAGAAAGAATTTGCTTCGTTTGTGGTTGAGAAAAAAGCCTATCGGCCGCATATTACTTTGGCCAAAATTAAAAAACAGAAATGGTTGGCACTCCCAGAGCAGCCGGTACTGAAAGAAAAACTGAATCTGCACGAATCTGTCGACACGGTTTGTGTCTTTGAGAGTCTCTCACTCGACGGAAAGCGTCGTTACGAACCGATTGATACATTTCCGCTTCTGTAAATAAAAAAGTAGGTCCGCGGTACGGAACTACTTGAGATATGGCCAGCAAATAACGGCAATGATTGCGAGCAGTACGATGGAGATGGCGAGACTGAGTGCATCCTGCACGAATTGATCGCGCTCCAGCTCTTCGTACTCGGAAGAAGTATCTTCATTCATTTGAGCCTCACGTATTGTCCAATTGTAGTTTACTCTATGTCGAAATTGCCTGTTGGTCAAGACGCATTTCCCATACTTGGAGTACCAATTTCAACATGGTCACGCCAGGACGTTCTTATCAAGGTAGATCGGTTTCTCATAGAGCCGAAATTCCATCGTATTGCGACCGTCAATCCAGAGTTTCTCGTACTCGCTGAAAACAATCCGGCGTTTAAGCGCTCTTTGCAAAGCGCTGACCTGTGCGTAGCTGATGGGTTTGGTATCGTGCTCGCTTCGTTGCTCTATGGTAAAAAAATCACACGTTTTCCAGGTGCGGATCTCCTCCATGAGATTCTCGCCATCGCCGAACGGGATAAACACGCTGTATACCTCGCAATAAAAAAAGACGGCCTCTCCTCATATGAGGAGATACAAAAATCCATCTTAAGAAGATTTCCTAAGCTTATTATTTCTGGTGCTGATATGGAAGTTGATTCGTATCAAGTATCAAGTATCAAGTATCAAGTATACGGAATACCTAATACAAAATACAGTATACTCTTTTGTAATTTCGGTGCTCCCGAGCAGGAATTGTTTCTCGAAAGTGTGCGTAACAATCCGGGTGACGTCCGATTGGCTCTGGGCGTCGGTGGAGCGTTTGATTTTCTCACAGGCAAACAAAAGCGCGCTCCACGCTGCCTGCGTGTCATCGGTCTCGAATGGCTCTGGCGTCTCATTCTCCAGCCCAAGCGGTGGCGTCGCATCTGGAATGCCGTGGTAGTATTTCCGGTGAAAGTGTTACGTGGAGAAAAGTAAAAGCGGCAGAATCCTTTCGGTTCCCGCCGCTCTGTTGTCACTAGTCTTTGCTAGCTTGTGAAGGTTCAATGACTCCCGTTGTTCCTGTAGATTCCGCACAGGCTGTGCGCTAGGCGACCCATGGCCTGGCCATCATCTCCCTTGTAGTAGTCCAGGGCGCCGAAGTAAACGGCACCCATGTTGAGAAGGGTGCCCCTGTACCCGAGATCGAGTCCTGAGGCTTGTTGGCCAAACGTCTTGTTCCACAACTCCTCATCAATTGAGAGTGTGGCCTTGTAGGTCTTGCCTTTGGATGCCTTGAGCGCAACGGCCACCTTCTTGCCTTCTTGTTGGGTATGCGCCGAAAAATCCGGCGCCACCTTCTTCAAGACCTCGATCTCGAGGCGATGGGCTACCGCTTCCTCGCTGCAGTATTCTTCGTCGTCTTGGTTGACGAAGACCGACATATGGGCAGCGAGAGCATGGAAGCCCTCATGACCCAAGAGCAGTCCTCGCGTCAGCGGTGCAAAAGGTTCTGGCCGGATGAAGATCCAGTTTCCACGAGCGTTGTAGCTGGCGCCCACTTTATGCTTGATGTAACCCTGATACCGTTCGGACCAGCCCGCACTCACCTTCTCATCTTCCGGGAGGAAGACGACAATGGTGACCATCGGGAGTCCTGTGATGGTCCGCACCATGAAGGTGTCGTTGGCCTGAGGAGCGGCAAAGGCCACGCCCTGATCCAGGTATTCTTTCACCTGGGTCAAGAGCGGTTCATTGGCTTTGGCAGCCAATTCGTCCAAGTCGTGTTTCCATGCCTGGTAGATCTGTTGACGCCTGGCCATCTGGTCAGGGTCGACCGGCACTGCCGCCGAAGTGGGAGAGTCGACGACTGCTACCGGAGGCGATTGCTTTTGCTCACCGCAAGCGGCGAGCAGACACAGGGACGCCAGGATCGTTGCAAAGAACCGCATGTTGCTACCCTCTCAGAACAGTTTTTGACGATTAGGGGCCGTCATAAATCCCCATCGACTTTTGAAGTTCGACTATATAAATTAACACATTTATATTTAAATGTCAATCCCAGTGACGAGAAGAGTAAAAAAGGCTATACTGAAGCATATTTGTGAATATTGTAGTTATGGAACCATCAAACAATAAAGTGAGGGTCAGATTTGCGCCATCGCCCACCGGAGTCCTCCACGTCGGCAGTCTTCGGACGGCCCTCTATAGCTACCTCTTTGCCAAAAAAGAGGGAGGTACATTTATACTGCGAATCGAAGATACAGACCAAAAGCGCTTTGTACCGGGATCGGTCGAAAGTCTCATCCGGGTCATGCAAAACATGGGCGTACACTATACTGAAGGACCATTTGAAAAAGCTGAACTGCCAGCGAACGCTACATCAGGGAGGGATTCACTTGTCTACCCGGGAATCACCGAGATAGGTGCTTATGGACCCTATATCCAGTCAGAGCGTTTGGAACTCTATGCCAAATACGCCCACCAGTTGCTCGACGAAAAGAAAGCCTATCGATGTTTTTGTACTGCCGAACGACTCGATGCTATGCGGGCCGAACTCTCCGAGCAGAAAAAAGCACCCAAATACGATCGTCATTGTCTCTTACTTTCCCCGGCTGAAGTCGAGAAAAACGTGGAGGAAAAAATGCCATTCGTCATCCGTTTTCTTATTCCGGACAACAGAGAGATCGCCTTTACTGATTTGGTTCGTGGCCAGGTGAAATTTCACACCAAGGACATTGATGATCCTGTCATTATGAAGTCTGATGGTTTTCCCACCTATCATCTGGCCGTGGTCGTGGATGATCACCTGATGGAAATCTCGCATGCCCTCCGTTCCGAAGAATGGTTGCCCTCCACACCAAAACATATCCTCCTCTATGAAGCATTTGGTTGGGAAATCCCACATATCGGACACTTGTCTGTTATCCTCGGTAAAGACGGTAAAAAGAAACTCTCCAAGCGCGATGGCGGAGTCTCTGTCGATTACTTTTTGTCCCAAGGGTATTTGAAAGAAGCGCTGGTTAATTTTATCGCACTCCTTGGTTGGAATCCGGGGCAGGGGAATACGCAGGAAATTTTTTCCATGGAAGAATTAGAGCAGTCGTTTGTTTTGTCCGGTCTTCACAAGGGAGGTGCGGTTTTTGATCTAAAAAAACTCGATTGGATGAACGGCGAGTATATCAAGAAATTATCTGTCGATGAGTTGTACAATCGGGCTCTTGCCGGGGGATTTCTCGACAAAGAACTCATCGTAGGTGCGCCGGAAGGTATGCGGAGCGAGAGTGCACTCAAGCGGGTACTGGCCGTAGAACGTGAGCGTCTCGCCAAGCTTGCTGATATCGGAGAGCTGAACCCGTTCTTTTTTGCTACTTTTCCGGTCTACGATACCCAGAAATTGCATTGGAAGGAAAATTCGGCCGATATGACACGCGCGGCACTTGAGCAGGCTCTCACGCTCCTTCAGTCGTTTGACGAAGCGATTTGGAATACTGTGACAAGTATCGAGGAAAAACTATTAGCCGCAGCAGGGGAGAAGAGGGGGGATTTCCTCTGGCCACTGCGCTATGCTTTGACGGGAGCCGATCGTTCCCCTTCGCCCCCACAGGTGGCTTGGGTACTGGGTCGCGAGGAGAGTATCGCCCGTGTCGAGGCGGCCATCGCCAAGCTTTCAGTCTAGGACGAGCAGGGACGTCGTTGCTATGGTATAATACAAGGTACCATGCATAAAAAATACCCATTCTTTCAATCTTTTTTCTTTATAGCGCTTCTCCTCTTTGGAAGTGTGGTTTCTGTTTTGTTGGCGCGAGCAGCTGACCCAGATATTAATGAGTTGTCAAAAAAAGCACAGGAAAAAACAGATGATCTAAAAGATGAGCTCGAGGCTATCGATGCCAAGATCAAGGCCTACAAGCAGATTATCGATTTGAAGCAGCGTCAGGGAGCGACACTTGCGGAGCAGATAGAGGGTTTGCAGGCTCAGGCAGACAAATTGCAGTTAGAAATTGATACCACAACTAAGAAAATCAAGGGACTGGAGGTACAAATCCGTGATCTGTCTTTGCGTGTCGCAGAAAAAAGTATCTTGATTGATCGTCAGAAAAAAATCCTGGCGGAGCTCATGCGTGTTTATTACAATGATTATTCCGGTGATACGACGCCGACTTTTCTTACCTCAAACGATAGCCTGCTCTACTTCAAAACGGAAAGTTGGACAGCTAATGTCAGCGACAAGGTGAGCGAGCTGCTTGATTCGGTCAAGGCACTGCGTGATGGACTGAGCAAAGAACAGCAGGAGGTCAGCGAGAAGAAGAGCGAGGTAGATGCTCTCTATCAGGATCTCGCAGAGCGAAACAAAACACTCGAGGCAACCAAGAAAAACAAGGCGGTATTGCTTTCAAAAACGCAGGCAGAAGAAAACAAGTACGAGGGATTGGTGGATGATCTTCAGAAGCAACGTGATGATATTGAGGATGAAATTTCCGATTTGGAATCCGGACTGTCGACCGATGGTCTGCCGAGTTACTCAAAGAGTCTCCTCGCCTATCCTGTTAAAAAAGTGATTATTACGCAGAGTTACGGGAAGACCAAGTTTTCCAAAAAAGCCTACGCTTCTGGAAAACACAACGGGATTGATTTTGGTGGTCCATACGGCACCTCTATCTATGCGGCTGCTGATGGTAAAGTCATCGGCACGGGAAATCTCGGCAAATATGCCTATGGTCGCTGGATTGCCATCGATCATGATAACGGCATGATCACACTCTATGGACACTTGAGTTCTGTAGGGGTAAGCAAGGGTGCATCGGTCAAAAAAGGCCAGCAAATTGGCAAAATGGGCAGCACGGGATATTCCACAGGTAATCACCTCCACTTCACGGTTTTCTCTGAAAAATCGTATGATGTGGTGCCCTCAAAGACCGTCAAAGGTCTCAATATTCCTATCGGTGCGACCGTCAATCCATCTGGGTATCTGCCATAATAACTGGTTAATGAAAGTATGAAATCTTCACGTCCGTATCGTGTCCGTTTTGCGCGAGACATTGTCGCAGAAGTACTTTTTCCCGAGCGTCAGACTGGCAAAGTGGCTATTCTCGCCATTGGTGCGCCTTCAGGGTCTTCAAAGAAAGAGCGCCTTAAGTTTTTGGCAGCACAGGGCTACGTCGCAGTCTATCCTCGTTATCGAGGAACCTGGGAGAGTGATGGGTTTTTTCTGGAACAATCACCAGCTAGAGATATCCGGGATGTTATTTCGGAATTGGAAAAGAAACAACGCGTGACCGATATCGCGACAGGAGAAATACTACCAGTGAGGGTGACCGCAGTGCATCTCTTTGGTGGATCATTTGGGGGACCAGCCGTCCTTTTGAATACGGATTTACCAATTGTCAAAAAAGTGATTGCCTCTTCCCCTGTCATTGATTGGAGTGTAGAAGGGGAGGGTGAACCCTTTGATGAAATGGTGCGATTTTCAAAAGAAGGTTTTGGTGGGGCGTATCGCGTAAAAAATATGCGGTCTTGGGAGAAGCTCACTACGACTGATTTTTATAATCCAATCGCTCATACAGATACTATCGACGGTCGAAAGGTTTTTATTATTCATGCCAAAGATGATACTAATGTGCCATGCGATCCAGTTGTTCCATTTGCAGAAAAAATTGGAGCCACATATTATCTCAAGCCGCACGGTGGGCACGCCATCAAATTTGAGCACAAGTTTCTTTGGAAAAAGATTGCTGCCTTCCTCAAGAGACGATAGCCACCAAAAATTTCATATGAGACTCCCCTCCTGATTTTTGAAAAAAGAGGGGAGTGTTTTTTTAAAGTGATTGATGTAGGTGTATATGCACATACGTATATCATCAGTTTTCATAATGAAATGAAAAGATTTTTTCAAAATTGAAATGAACGAATCGGGGAGGGATAGATGTATACCCCTCTGTATTTAAATTCGTTACAAACGATTATACGCGTTCGTTTTTCAGAAAAAAGAAGCAGAAGTGGAACAAAGAGATATTGTGGTACCTTAACCGTTCCTCCTTTTGGTTCTTCTCTCCATAATGTCCTATAAGTTACATTATCCGACGTTGCTTATATTAAAAGGATACTACCCCAAATTGATTTATCGATTAGAAGAGAAATCAAGAAGTTTTATAAAAGCAAGTGTGAAAAGTCATTATTTCGAGGTGGGATCTTCAAAGGTTGGTATTGATTGTATTAATATTAGAAAATCATCCAATGCAATAAGTTTAATGTTTGATGGGAACCTTTCTGGTTTTCGTGAATTAAAATGCGCTATATCCCCTGCCGATAATTTTTCAGAAATAAGAACGAGATACAGTCTTAATTTTAAATGTGAATATTTTTGCAATTTTATGTAGACGTTGCTTTCTAGGTTATGGTACGTTTCTGTCGTGAATACATCAACTGCAAAATTTTCAATAGGGTTAAAAATATAAAAATCAGCTCTCAATTTTCGATTGACGTCAATTGGTTTTTCAAGATGAACAAATGGCTCGTGGAATTTCGCAAAAAGAATATCAAGAAGTTTATCTTCTGCAATTTTTGATCTCTTGTTTGAGTCAATTCCAATTTTAGAGCGATGAATTCCTCTTGCAAGATAAATATCCTTAAGATTGAGAGCTAATCTTAATTTAGGTAACCCTCCAAATATTCTTTGAATTTGTCTCCTGGACGGTAGATAATCACAATTGTCTATATCATCAGAAGTTTTTGGATAATGTCCGTTCTCCCTTAGAAATCTTTCAAACCCCGATTGAATTACTTCTAGAGTCCATTTTCTTTTTGGCATATATTTATATTATATGTTTACTCTACTTACACTATACCATAAAATTCACACGGAGTAGGTTTTTTGAAAAGAAAAAAGCCCATGGGGTTCCATGGGCGTTTGGCGTCACGCGTAGCTCGCTTCTTCGACATGGATGTGGGATGGCGTTGCTACTTGTTCAAGGTAGGATGCCAACCAGGCAATCCAACCATCGAGATCGGCATAGCACCGTGGTGCTGGCGCATCTGGATCGTACGCTCCGTGCTGTTCGCTGACGATTCGACCCCAGTGCACATTGACCGAGTCATCGTTGTTCTCTAGCGTGAGCAGAATGTTGAGGAACTGCTGCAGCCACCGGAGCTCTCCTTGGTCAGGAAGTCTGCATGGTGCTCTCGGCACAATCAACCGGAGCTGTCTTGCAGCCTGTGCGGTCAGCGGAAACGAAGACGTATTTGCTGCGGCGTCGCTTCTTGAAACAGCGCGGCTTCTCGGCAGATCGATTTTCCATCGCTGAGCCAGGCATTTATGGCTCTTGCGATAAAAGCTGAGCGTACCGCTACTCGCGTCTTCGCTGATACGCGTTTGCAAGCTGCCATACGCTATCGGGCGTGTTTGTCCTGCACGATCTTCAGCATTTCGAATGATGTACCAGTCATGCTGACAACGATGACAGAGAAAGTTTCGGGTTCCGTTTGCCATCGGAACACTGTAATACGTACTCCGGAAGAGCACAGTTTTGCGACACTCAGCGCAGGTTATCTTGCTCCCCTTTGGTGCCTTGCGGGGCTGCGGATTTGTGTGGCGTAACGACATGGCGTTCTCCTTGTTGTTGTCTCCACAATTTTTTAAAGATCTATTTTAACGACTTTATATTATAACAAAAATACTATGGAAATGCAAGGGAGCAGGTGAAATAGAAAACGCCTACGGGGTTCCGTAGGCGGCTTGGGCTGTTTGTAATTGATGAGGGCAACATCAGGCTGTGGCGCACCGTCTTTGGAGGTACGACTGTGCCCAGGCTGTCCACCCGGCCACATCATCAAACGATTCCGGTGCCGTTTGGCAGTTTGGATCTTGGAGATCCTGCAGGTTGCTCAGGAGATTGCCCCAACCTCTCCGTGCTGCAGTTCGTTGTGGCGGATATTCC